>JAASTB010000156.1 GCA_021767625.1 Wenzhouxiangella sp. | reverse complement strand
GTCATGCGCGCCGCGGGAATCAGCCACAGGAATTCCTCGCCGCCCCATCGGGCCAGTACGTCATCCGGCCCGGCCACTTGGCGCAGGGTTTCGGCAAAGCGGGCCAGCACACCATCGCCGACCGGATGGCCGAAGGTGTCGTTGATGCCCTTGAAGCGGTCGAGGTCGATCAGTACCAGCAGCGCGGGTTCCTCGACCAGGACCCTCGGTAGCTCGGATTCCAGAAGCCGCCGCACAAATCGGCGATTGCCCAGACCGGTCAGTTCATCCTCGACGCTCTGGCGCTGCAGTTGTACGTGGCTCTGTTCCAGTGCCCTGTGCTGTTGGTCGATCTCGGTGTTCTTCTCGGCCAGCAGCCGGTTGGCCCGGGTTCGCAGCTGCAGCAGGCGCAGCAGCAGGAGCAGGATCAGCGCGAGAGCGACCACGCCCGTCGTCAGCAGGGTTCGCAGGTGTTGCTGCCGGGTCTGTGCGGCTTCGATCGAGGCCAGGCGCGTTTCGCTGGCCAGGCGTTCACGTTCGGACTCGGCCAGCTCGCGCTCCTTGCGCTCCAGGTCGAAGGCGCCCTGCAACTCGGCCACGCGTGCCTGGGCCTCGGCGGAGGCGATTTCCTCGCTCAGCTCGCGATATTCGCGCATCATCGCCAGGGCTTCGGGGTAGCGCCCGAGTTGCTCGAGGTTCTCGACCAGTACCGGATAGAGTTCGAGACGCTTGGGTTTGATGTCGGCCTCGCGATATGCGGCCATGGATTCCTGCAGCGCGGCATCGGCCTCCTCGCGGTGGCCGAGCTGAATCAGGGTCTCGCCCACGTTCTTGAGGGTGATGGCCATCGAGCCGGTGTCGCCTTCGGCGCGGTCGATTTCCACCGCGCGGCGAAAGTAGGCCAGGGCTTCATCGATGCGCCCCTGTTCCCTGACGGCGTAGCCGAGATTGCTCACAACCGAGGAATTGGGCCGGCCCTGTGCCTCGCCGATCGCCATGGCGGTCTCCAGTGCTTCGGTTGCTTCTTCCAGCTTTCCCTGTTCGATTAGCGCGGCCGCAAGATTGGAATACAGGCCGGTGATCAGCGGGTCCTGCGGGTCGGTCTTGTCGAGGGCCAGCAGCGTGAACTCCACGGCCTGGTTCCAGTCTTCGAGGTAGATTGACAGCCCCCCGATGTTGCGCAGCAGGTTGGTCGAGGGGCCACCTTCGGTCTGCTCGAACAGCCGGAAGGACGCCAGCATCGTACTCAGTGCCTCATCTAGCTTGCCCTGCTGGGCCAGCGCAACGCCCAGGGAGTTCTTGAGGTCCGCCTGGACGGCGGTGTCGTCGGCCCGGTGTTCGGCCGCGGCCTGGCGGTAGAGCGCTTCGGCGACATCAAAGCGGCCGCGCCAGAGGTTGAGATTGCCGTAGGCGCGGTGCAGGGCGGCGCGCTCGTCGCCGAAAGGCAGTTGCCCGGCCAGAGCTTCGTAGGCGGGCCCGGCTTCGGCTTCGAAATCGAGCTTGCCCGCGGCGTGTGCGGCGCTGATGGCCTTTGCCAGCAGCCGCGCGCGCGACTCGGCCGGGAGTTCGGGGTCTACGGTCAGGGACGCAACGTGGGGCCGGGCCGCCTCGAAGTCCTGCCCGAGCCAGTCTGTCAGTTCGACCAGGGCGGTCGCCCGTTCGGCCTCGGTGCGGGCCTCGCGGAAGTCGATGGCCGCCTGTTCATCGGCGAATGCCGACCCGGGAAGCGCCGCCGTCAGTGCGAAAACTAAGGCGGCCACGGCAATCACCTTGCTCATTTTCAACCCCTTTCAATGCTGGTCGACGGCTCGGGCAGGCGGCGCAGGTGCCGGTTGCTCCGGAGACGCCGTCGTCGGGCAAGTCTAGCGGAGTTCGGTGGGTGCGGAAATGCCGCCGGTCGGAGGGGTTCGCCGGCTACGACTGGCGAGCAGGGGAAAGGAGCGTCTCGCGTTCTGTGACCGGCGTCGACTGGAGTCGCTGCCCGACTCTGGCGCGTCGACATCGTCGCCACGAAAAACTTGGAGAGCCGTACCGGGCCAGCGAGTGGTTGGCAGCCGTCGGGTTGACGGCTCCGGGCCGACATCCGCCCCCGTGCGAGGGCGGATGGTGTTCACTTTTCGGATCTTGGGGCCGCGGAGAAGCGGCCGATCAACCCCGACGGATGATCATCAGGCCCAGGCCTGCCAGCAGCAGGATCAGCAGCGCGATGCCGCCCGTTCCGATCGCCGGAACGCTGGTCGGCTCGGGGACGCCGGCCGGCACGAAGCTCAGGCCGCTGAGTGCCGGAAAGCCCGTGCTGCCGAGCGGGGTGGCCGCGCCCGTGCTGGTGTTGATGGCAAACAGGTTGGCGCCGACGCCCTGCGGGGCCTCGTCCGGCTGCCCTCCGCCGCCGGCCTGGCCGCCGTAGAGCGTGCCGTTGGGGCCGAATTCGATGGCGCCGACCGACGCCCCGAGCGGGCCCACTTCGGAGGTCGCACCCGTGGACGGGTTGATCGTGAACAGCACATCGCCGATCGGCCCGTTGCCGTTGATGATCATCGGCTGGCCCACGCCGTAGAGCACGCCGGAGCCGGAGTCGTAGGCCAGGCCCCGGATCGGGCCATAGTCGAGCGGTGCGATCTGGTTCAGGCTGCCGTTGCTCTGATTGATCGTCACCAGAGAGTAAGCCTGGGGCGGTACACCCTGCCCACCCTGTCCGGCCTGGAAGTAAGCGCCGTAGAGGGTGCCGCCGACGAACTCCATGCCGTTGACCGACCCGAACGCGTGGGTGCCCACGAGCGTTTCGGTGCCGGTGGCCGGGTCGATGGTGATGATGCTGGAGCTTCCTCCGCCCGTGGATCCGAACAGGACGCCGTCGGCGCGGAATTCAATTTCGGTCACCGGCCCCTGGCTGCCGATGTCGGCCAGGAACGTGCCGACGCCGGTCGAGGGGTTGATGGTGATCAGTTCGTTGGTGGAATTGCCGGTCGAGCCCAGCAGCGTGCCGGGAGCCGGCTGAGCCATGCCCGGCGCGGAAACGGCGGCGAGTGATAGCGCCACGAAGCACAGTGAAGCGCGAATACTGAAAGTAGAAAACATCGAGTTGACCTCCCTACATGCATTGAGCCAGAAATGTCGAATCCGACCCGCCCGAACCGACTGCGGCGGAACGTGGGGCTGATCATATCGTGACGCGGACGAAATGTCGTGTTCCCCGTTGCGTCGGCGGGCGGAAAGTGTGAATTATGTCACAACGTAACGCGCGTCCGATACCCGGTCTTTCGGACGCCGTTCCTTCGCTGCTCAGGGGCGTGGCGAGTTCGGCCCTCTACCTGTCGCGAAACGCCGCGACCATCACGCGCTTGCCGGTTCGCAGCTGCTCGTAGGCATCCTCCGGCGGCTTGACCAGGCCCACGCGATCGAAACCGATCTTGCCCAGGATCCACAGCAAGCCCGCTGTGCTGGGCACCAGGCAAATGCCCCCGGTCCCGGCTTCGTCCACGTGGGTCGCGTCCGTTTCATCGACGATAGCGAAGCAGCCTTTCATGTCCTTGACGAAGTCGTGACGGCCGAAGTCCAGCGGCCCGGACAGGTGCGGGGCGACCTGCGTTTCGATCAGGCACAGTCGCCCGGTGAGGGCACTCGCTACCCGCAGCGCACCGATGGGGTTCTCCAGGTGGTAGATCAGCCCGAACAGCAGGACGATGTCAAAGCGGCCGAGTGCGCCGGTATCCACGGCATGGATGTCGGATTGCTCGGCGCGCATGTTCTCCAGGGCCAAAGCCCTGGCAATGCGATTGGCGTCATCGACCAGGCCCTGGCGCGCGTCGATGCCCAGGACTTCGCTGCAGCCCCGCTGCGCGAGTTCGGCGGCGAAGTATCCCTGGTGACAGCCCAGATCCAGTGCGCGCAGTCCCTGCAGGCCGCCCGGCCAGGTCCAGTCGAGCATGACGTTCATCATCTGCAGCCGCGTTTCGTGCGCGGCATCGAGCTGCCCATTGTTGTAGCTGCGCGTCACGCGCCCATCGGGCAGTTCGAATCGATAGAACCACTCGCGATTCAGCAGGTCGTCAACGGAACTCATCTTCTACCTTTGCGCGACCGGTGGACGCACGGCAAGCGAGAGTCTCCGATTCTGGGTTGTGCGATCCCCGCTGGCAAGCCGGGGCATGCGGCCGCGGAATCGCCCGACACGAACGCGATGTATATACTCTTCACAGGGGAGGTATCGGGACGGCATTTTCGGAAGGCCCGCCCCGAGAACGCGAAGGCACTTTTGGCGACCCCCGCTGTCGGGGAGGGACGCACCGCAACCCGGCAAAGCTGGTCTGATGGAAAAACTACTCCAACCGCTGTTCGAGCTGCCCGCGCCGACGGTCTACATCCTGATCGGGGTGCTGTGCTGGACCGAGGCCGCCTTCTTCCTGGGTTTCGTGACGCCGGGGGAGCTGGCCGTGGTCACCGGCGGGATCCTCGCCTCGCGCGGGCAGATCGAGCTGGATGTTCTGCTCGGCGTCGTGCTGGTCGCGACGGTGGCCGGTAACGCCACCGGTTTCTACCTGGGCCGGCGCTTCGGCGGACGCATGCTGGGCTGGGGGCCGCTGCAGCGCTTTTTCGGTCACTCCATCCGCCGGACGCAGGACTTCATGTATCGCCGCGGCGAGTGGGCGATCGTGCTCAGCCGGGTGTCCACGCCCACGCGCGTGATTGTGCCCTTCCTCGCCGGCGCCTCGGAAGTGCCCTATCGCCGCTTCGTGCTGCTCGATATTCCGGCCAGCCTGGTCTGGGCGCTGGTCTGGAGCGTGCTCGGCTACGTGCTGGGCGAGTCCTGGGACGTGATCAGGGAAGTCAGCGGCACCGCCGCGCTGCTCGTGTTGATTCTCTTCGTCACGGCCGTGGTCATTCGCTGGGCGGCCGCGCGCGTGGCGGCCAACCGGCGGCGGGTGCAGGCCCTGGGCCGACTGGCGCTGCGCGCGACCGGCACGCGGGGCATCGCCCGCGCCCTGGCGCCGGGCTTTCGCTGGCTGAGCCGGCGTTTCGATCCGCGGTTCGCGCGCGGCCTGAGCCTGACCGTTTGTTTCCTGGCCCTGATGGGCGCGATCGGCGGCGTTGGCCTGGTGTTCAGCCAAACCCAGGCGGTGCAGGGCCTGGCGCTGATCGATTTTCCCGTGCTCGAGTGGATGGGCAACACGCGAACCGAACAGGCCGTCGAGATCGCTCGGAGCGGGCTGTTCGCCTTCCACTGGCCCGGCGTGTTCATCGTCGCCGTGCCGCTGATGGCCGTCGCGCTATGGAGCCGGGGCTGGCTGGCGGCGCTCGCCATCGGTGTGGGCGTGGTCGGCGCGGCCGGGGGCGCCTATTTCCTGGATCGTTTCGTGCTCGAAGGCCACGTGCCCAATGCCGAGTTCCCCTCGGTGTCCGTGGCCGCGGCGGCCGCCATGCTGGTCCACGCCACTGCACTGGCGGCCCGGTCGCTGGACTGGGCCGGTGGCGTGGCCAGTGCGGCCGTGGGCCTGTTCGTGCTGTGTACGGTCGGCCTGGCCACGCTGGTGGCCGGCTGGGCGGCCCCTTCGGGTATCGCCCTTGGCCTGGCCTTGGGTATTGCCTGGGCAAGCGCACTCGAACTGCCCGGCACGGCCCTGCGCCGCAAGCC
>JAASTB010000155.1 GCA_021767625.1 Wenzhouxiangella sp. | reverse complement strand
GAGAGCCTGTCGCGCTTCGCCGAGGCCATTGGCCTGGCCTTCCAGATTCGCGACGATTTGCTCGAGGTCGAGGGCGACACCGAATCGATCGGCAAGTCCAGCGACAGCGACGCCAGCCGCCAGAAGGCCAGCTGGCCGGCGCTATTCGGCGTCGATGCGGCGCGAGAACGCATCGAGGAACTGGCCGCTGAAGCCACTCGAGCGCTGGCGAACGTGAATGGAGAAACAGACGGGTTGAACTGGCTCGCCGGGCGACTGCTCAACCGGACGGTCTGACCCGGCAGAGAATGTCGACGATCTCGTGGCCCTTCTTCTCGCCGCGCCGTTCGAAATGCGTCTGCGGGCGCCATTGCGGCCGCGGCACGTAGGGGTCGCCGACCAGTTCGAGGGACGGCACTTCGGCGATGGCCTCGAGCATCCACTCCGCATAAGGCGCCCAGTCGGTGGCCAGGTGCAGAAGCCCGCCAGGTTTCATGCGCCCGACCAGGCGCTCGAGAAACGCCGGCTGGATCAGGCGCCGCTTGTGGTGGCGCTTCTTGGGCCAGGGGTCGGGAAAGTAGATCCGAACTTCGTCGAGACTGCCGGGCAGGACCTGCTCGGCCAGAACCTCGACGGCATCGCGCATGGCCACGCGCACGTTGTCGAGACCGTGCGAATCGACGCTCTTGAGCAGCCGGCCGACACCGGGCTCGTGCACCTCGATGCCGACAAAGTTCTTTTCCGGCTCGTTGGCCGCCATCCAGGCCAGCGCCTGCCCGTTGCCGAAGCCGATTTCCATGACCAGCGGCGCGGCGCGTTCGAAGGCCTTGCGCAGGTCGCTCGCATCGCGATCGATACCGTAGCGCGGCAGCAGTTCATCGAGCGCACGGCGCTGACCGGGGGTCAGACGCCCGGGTCGGCGCACGAAACTGCGGATCCGGCGGAGGTGGGTTGAATCGTTCATCCGTGGGTCAGATCAAGCGCCGCTGCCGCTCTCCTCGATCTCGACCCGGTCGCCGTCGTTGACCGTCACTTCGGCATACAGTGACTCCGACACCGTCTCGCCGTTTCGCTCAACGCGCACCCGGTGCTTGTCGTAGCCGAGCTCCTCGAGCACGCCGGCGACCGTCAGGTTGTCGGACAGTTCGCAGTCTCTACCGTTAACTTGCAGGTTCATGGTGCCCAGTATAACGGCCGGGCCGACCCGATACGTCCCGGCAGAGCCACACGGCGATGGCGATCACGGCCCCGCCGACGATCACCCGCAGCCAGTCGACCTCGCGGTTCCAGAAAGCGAAATTCACCAGGATGCCGGCGGGGATGAGCATATTGTTCATCGCGGCCAGCTGACCCGTGTTGACGCGCTTGGCGCCCAGGTTCCAGCCGAGGTAACCCAGGCCCGAGGCGCCCAGGCCGAGCCAGAGCAGGACGCTCCACTGCAAGGCCGTGGCCGGCCACCGGCCATGGTCGGCGAACAGCACCACCCCCAGACCAGCGACCACGAAGGCGCCGAGAAAGAACAGGCCGAAGGCCTGTACCTGCGAGACGGTGCCGCCGAGTTCCAGCCGCTTGTAGGCGACCTGTCCGGCAGCGAAGCAGAGATTGGCGCCCTGCACCAGGGCGAAGCCCGCAAGGAAGTCGGGGCTGACCGTGCCGAAGCGGATGATCGCCGCCCCACCGACCGCCAGCGTGGCGCCCAGCCAGAATCGCCCGGGCACGTGCCGCCGCCCCAGCAGCACTTCGTCGATCAGGGTCACGTAGAGCGGCGTGAAGATGGTGAACAGCAGCAGTTCGGGCACGCTCAGGTAGCCGTAGGCATGAAACAGAAACAGATACATCAACCCGATCTGCACGGCGCCGACGGCCATCAATGCACCGCCCGCCTTCCAGCCCGGCCGCGCGCGAACCAGAAGGGGCGCGAAAACCGCCAGGGCGAAGAGCACGCGCAGGAACACCGAGACGAAATTATCGACCTGGCCGGACAGGTACACGCCGATCAGCGAAAAACTGAAGGCCCAAACCAGGGTCACGATCCATAGCAATGACATGAGAGCCTCGTCAGATTTGTCGGGTGTCGGTGCAGACTGCGCACATCCCGCGATCGGGACCACTTCCGATGGGAAGCCGGAAGTGATTGTACTTTGCCGAAAAACACGCCTAACATGTTCCACTTTAGCAGTCTCGGCGCACCCGCCCATGGTCAAACACGGATGACCGACCCGGAGACCCGCTCACTCGCCGAGCGCCTGCACGGCTTGCCCGTGCTCTTCGCCATGGCGCTGCTCTTGCCGGCCATAGCCGCCCTTCCGGCCGGGGAACCATTGTCCCTGGCCCACCACCTGCCGCTACAGGCACTTTTCGAGACAATATCTTCCGTAGCCGCCTTCCTCGTATTCGTGGTCGGCTGGATGAGCTACCAGCGGCGGGCACCGATCGCCGTGCTGCTCATCGCCGCGACTTTCCTGGGCGTCGCCCTCTTCGGCCTGGGCTTCCTGCTTTCCGACCAGCACACGACCGAACCGGAAGCACTCTTCGGAGCCAGGACGGCACCGCTTTTCTGGATGGCGGCCCGGCTTCTTGCGGTTCTGGGCGTTGCGTTGGCCGTTCTCATCCCCTGGAAGGACAGGCCAACGTCACCACAGACGCGCTCCTTGCTCCTGTCCGCTTTGCTCGGCCTGGTCGCGGGAGCCTACGCCGTCATACTCTTCGGTCGCGAGGACCTGCTCTCCGGGCTGCAGTCAATACTGGGCGTAGCGGCGTTCCAGGAAGGCATTCACTATTTCGCCGTCGCCATTTACTTGCTGAGCGCCGGAGTCCTTCAGTTCCATCGGCGGTCGATCCCCAATATCGACACCCGCTCCCTTACGGTCGCGATTGCATTCATCGTTCTGGCCTCGATCTCGTTCGCCTTTCAGGCAACGACCAACGACACCTTCAACTTGCTGGGGCACGTCTACAAGCTGTTCGCGTACTACTACCTGTTTCGCGCCGTCGTCATCAGCGGCATCGAGGTACCCTATCGCGAACTGGCCGGTGCGAGAGCCAGGCTGAGAGCAACGCTCGAGGCCCTGCCGGACATCATCTTCGAGCTGGACCGGCACGGCGTCATTCACCAGATGCATTCGCGTTATCCCCATCTACTTGCCCAGCCCGAAGACGTGCGCGGGCACTGCCTGCTCGACTACCTTCCCGAGCCGGTCCAGCGCGAATACCACAAGCTGCTGGACGACATCGACCGCAACGGCCGCTCCGGCGCCTACCAGTACAAGCTCGAAGCCGATGGGGAGACCCGCGACTACGAGGCCACGGGCAACCTGCTTCGCGATCCCGAGACGCCCGAGGCCCGCTACATCGTGATCGTCCAGGACATTACCCGACGCAAGCGTCTCGATCACGAGCTTCGCATCGCGGCTGCGGCCTTCGAATCCCAGGAGAGTATCTGCATCACCGATGAAGCGCATCGAATCCTGCGCGTCAACTCGGCATTCACCCGCATTACGGGCTTTGAAGAGCATGAAATGATCGGAGAGGACCCTGCCATGCTGCTGCCGGAGGACGACCGCGCCGGATTCCGGCAGCGGATGGACGAACGCATGGAAAGCCGCAGCCGCTGGCGGGGAGAGATCCGGCTGCGGCGCAAGAGCGGCGAAGTGCACTCACAACTCCTGCTCGTCACCGCCGTGCGCGGCGAACAGGGGCGCGTGCGCAACTTCATCTACGACTACATCGACATCAGCGCGCTGAAGAAGGCCGAGACCCGCATCCAGCAACTCGCGCTGTACGACTCGCTGACCGGCCTGGGCAACCGCCGCCTGATGGAGATGCGGCTGGCCCGCTCGATCGAGCAGGGACACCAGTCGGGACACTACGGCGGCTTGCTGCTGATCAACCTGATCCAGTTCAAGAAGGTCAATGACGCCATGGGCTTCAGCGCCGGCGACCAGCTCCTGATCCAGATTGCCCAGGAGCTGCGCGGCATTGCGGGCCAGGATGGCAATGCCTTCCGCCAGGGCGCCGACGAGTTCGCATTGATCGTCGAACCCACCGCCGGCGACGCCAGGTCGGCCGCCAGCCTCGTGCAGGCGACAGCCGATCGCGTATTCACGGCCCTCAACCGCGCATTCAGCATCAGCGGCGAGGAGTACTACAACCGCTGCCGGATCGGCGCCACGGTGTTCGACGGTCCCTCGGTCGACGGTTCGGAAGTGCTTGGGCAGGCCGCCATCGCCCTGCACCAGGTCAAGGCGGATCCCGACCGATTCTTCAGCTTCTTCGACCCGGAGATGCAGCAGGCCGTCGCCCAGGAGCAGACGCTGGAGAGCGAACTCAGGAGAGCCATCGCCGAGGAACAGTTCCTGCTTCACTACCAGCCGAAGGTCAACCGGGATCGCGAGATCGTCGGTCTGGAAGCGCTGATCCGCTGGCAGCATCCGACCCGGGGGACCCTGAATCCCGGTGACTTCGTGCCCGCGGCGGAGCGAAAGGGCCTGATCACGCCGATCGAGAAATGGACGCTGGAGCAGGCCATCGCACAGCTCGCGAAATGGCGGGATCAGGAACCCCGCCGCGACTGGTCGATCAGCGTCAACGTCGCCTCCATCCAATTTTATCGGGACGAGTTCGAAACGCACCTGGGCTCGCTGCTGGACCGCTACCGGATCGATGCCGAGCGGCTCATCCTCGAGTTCACCGAGAGTACGCTGCTCAACGACGTCCATGCCGCGCGGGAGAAGATCCTCCGCCTGGCCGAACGGGGCGTACGCTTCTCCATCGACGACTTCGGCACGGGCTATTCATCGCTGGCCTATCTCGGCCGCCTGCCCGTACACGAACTGAAGATCGATCGCTCCTTCGTCAGCGAACTCGACCGGGAAGATTACAACGCTGCCATCGTACGAATGATCATCGAGATGGCCCACATCCTGGGCATGCAGGTGGTGGCCGAAGGCGTGGAAGCCGAGGCGCAGTACCGCTTTCTGGCCGAACAGGGCTGCGAACTGCTGCAGGGTTACCTGTTCGGGCGCCCGGTGCCGGTTGAAGAGATCGACGACCCGGCCGATGGCAAGGACGCCGCGCCTTTGACCCGGCAGTAACTCCGACACCACATATCAGGGCTGAGGAAAAACCAATCCACGCGATTCCGGGTCCGTGGTGAACAGGAAGCGATACCAGGTTGTGCCGTCCGGACCGAGATAGGTGTCGTAGACCGAGGCAAACATCGGCGGACCGTCGTACTGCGCGGAGTAGAGGCCGAGCGGGTGCCAGCTGGCGGAGGAATCGAGTGCGAGCGCCTCGCCGACGCAGAACCGCATGCCGCACACGAATCGGTCGAGCGCATAGCTGCCCTCTGAAGCCAGCAGGTCGTCGACATAGTCACCGTAGACTTCGGATAGGGCCTGCGCATCGAAATCGCCGTAAGCCTGGCGCGCCAGCGCCTCGAACATCTCCCCGAATGCCTCCGAACCCATCAGTTCGATCGATTCCGATGCATTGAGACGCCCATTCACCAGGTAGGGACGCTCCGCCGGCAACGCATCGGCAGAGCGAATCCGCTGATTGAGTTCGTCGACGTCTCCCCGCGACCGTGCGACATCGGACGCAATGACCGGAGGCGACGAGAAAGTCCCCGCCTTCTTGCCGGTCTTGTCGTCCATCCGCACATCGATCG
>JAASTB010000154.1 GCA_021767625.1 Wenzhouxiangella sp. | reverse complement strand
CGCCGACTACGACCGGGTCCTGGCCTTCTATCGCGAACTGGTCGACGCGTATCCGGAGCGCGCCTGTCTGCGCGAGCGGGGCATGACCGACGCGGGCGAGCCGCTGGCCGTCGTCTACCTGTCCATCGACGGCTGCGAGCAGCTGCCGGGCAAGGGTGGGCAGCGTCCGCGCCTGCTGATAATGAACGGCATTCATCCGGGCGAGCCGGCCGGCGTGACGGCCTCGCAGATCTTTGCCCGCGACATCCTGGCCGAGCCGGAGCTGGCCGGCCTCAACAAGGTCGATATCGCCATCATCGCCGCCTACAACATCGGCGGAATGCGCAACCGGGGCAAGCCGACCCGCGCCAACCAGGTTGGCCCGGACGCCTACGGCTTTCGCGGCAACGCCCGCAATCTCGACCTCAACCGGGATTTCGTCAAGGCTGACTCGCGCAACGCACTGAGCTTCGCCCGTCTGCTTCACGACTTCGATCCCGACCTGTTCGTCGATACGCACACCACCAACGGCGCCGACTACCAGCATGTCATCACCCTGCTGGCCACTCAGGCCGACCAGCTCGGCGGCAGCCTGGGCGAATATTGGCGCCAACGGTTCATGCCGATGCTCTACGGGCGCATGTCCCGGCGGGGCGAGAACGCCGTGCCCTACGTCAATGTCTTCGGTCAAGACCCGGGTGAGGGCTGGACGGAGTTCCTCGACACCCCGCGCTACTCCAGCGGCTTCGCCGCCATGTTCCAGGTGCCGGGCATCGTCAGCGAAACGCACATGCTCAAGCCCTTCGAGCAGCGCGTCGAAGCCCAGCGCACTTTCCTCGTCGTCAGCATGCAACTGCTGGCCGAGCACGGAGAGACGCTGCGCGACCGCCGCCTGGCCGACCGCCGGGACTGGCCCACGCGGGACCACCTGCCGATCGCCTGGGCGCTCGACGAGGACGCCGAGCCCGAGCAACTGGAATTCCGCGGCTACGAAGCCCGGCTGGTCGACAGTCCTTTCGGTCGCGACGAACAGCGCCGGGTCTTCGACCGATCGAAGCCCTACCGCCGGTCTGTGCCCTATCGGAATCGCTACGAGCCGAGCGCGAGCATCCGGCGACCGGCGGCCTGGGTGGTGCCGCGCGGCTGGCACGACGTGATCGAGCGTCTCGAGGCCAACGACGTGCACATGGTCGAGATCACCGAACCGGTAGCCGTGGATGCAGAAGTGGGGCGCATCGGCCCGGTGGAGAGCCTGGACTCACCCTGGGAGGGTCATTTCTATCACCACCGATACGAAGTGACCTGGGCGTCGGAGCAGGGCGTGGTGCTGCAACCGGGCGACCGCGTGATCCCGTCCGACCAACCGGCGGTGCGCTACCTCGCCGCCGTCCTGTCGCCGGACTCGCCGGATGCCTTTGCGCGCTGGAACTTTTTTGACACCGTGCTGGGCCGAAAAGAGCACTTCTCGCCGTACATTTTCGAGACCCACGCCACCGAGATGCTCGCGGAAGACGCCGAACTGCGCGCGGCATTCGAGTCGGCCAAGGCTAGCGACGAAGCCTTCGCCACCAGTCGCACGGCGCAACTGCGCTGGCTGTACGAGCGCTCGCGATTTGCGGAATCGGCGTACCGCCGCTTTCCAATCTTGCGCCTGCCCCATTGGTCGGGGGATTCACCCGGGAACTGATACCGGATTTGGATTCGCCGGGGGGCATGGCTATACTGGCCGCACAAAAGAGGCGCTCAATGCGCCCGGCGTTGGCAGGCGCTCGAAGGCTGGGAGGCTCGCGAGCATCGCCGTGGCTTTCCGTTTTCTTCAATTCGTGTTCAAGGGGGAATCATGTCTCGCTTCAGTGTTCTTTTCCTGGTTGTCTTCGTTTCTCTGGTTGCCGGTTGCGCTTCCGTCACCACGGGGCGTCACCAGACGATTTCCGTCGATGCACCCAACTGTCCGCAGGCCTCCTGCGTGCTGACGAACTCGGACGGCACCTTCCATGTCGACCGCACGCCGGGGACGGCCGAGGTCAACAAGTCCTGTTCGGGGCTGACGGTCGAGTGTTCGAAGCCCGGCTTTCCCGTCGCCGCCCAGCAGGTCAAGGCCGGCTTCCAGTCCATGACGATAGGCAACGCCTTGATCGGCGGGCTGATCGGGCTGGGCGTGGATGCCATCACCGGCGCTGCCTGCATCTACCCATCGATGATCGTCGTGGACATGGATTGCGGCGGACCGGCGGAATCCACCGGCATCGCCGATGCTTCAGGCAATGCCGACGAGGCGCTAGCCGCCGAACAAGCGTCCGGCATTCCGTCCTACGTGTGGGACGCGGTCTATGCCGGCTACTGCGGTGACCTGGAACACCTCGGCGACGGCGAGGAGGGCGAGAGCTACTACTCGGCCACCTGCCAGGCGGAAAAGAAGCTTCTGACCTGTGCCGACGAGGCTTGCGAGCTGTCCGAGTACCGCAGCGATCCGGTAGCGGAAGACGTGGTCTCGACCGAGTCGGCGCTCTGAAACACCGGCAAGGTCTACTCCCGTAACGCTGACTCGAGCGTCCCGAGGAGGCCATGGGCGTATTCCAGCGCGCCAGGATCGACGAGTAGTGACGCCGCGCTCGATGCGGATCAGCCCGGTCCGGGCCACCAGGCAGCGGCGGTCAGGAGCGCCAGGCCCACGCCGAGCAGCGGCGAGGCGATCTGCAGTCCCTTGCGCCATTCCTCGTCGAGGGCGCGCAGGCGTTCGTCGAAGGTGCCGGCAAAGACCTTGAGTCCGCCCAGGTGCCTGGCGCCCAGGCCGCGGGTTCGGGCGTTGTAGGCGGCGAGGACGGTGACGGGTTCGTCGATGGGCACGGCGTCCTCGATGACGCCGATCTCCGGTCCGGCGGATCGGGTCGAGGCCACGAAGAGGTCCTCCGATTGCGGCGCTCGCACGAACCGGTAGGCGTCGGACAGGGTGGCGCGTGCCAGCGGCTCGTCCACCGAATCCCTTTCCTGTTCCAGCTTCCGGATTCTCGCCAGCCCGCGATCGCCCCAGTCACCGCCTGTCGCGATCTCGCGCAGGTCGGTGTCCACGTCGGGCAGGGCGAGGATCGGGAACGAGCGATTGGCGCAGTCGAGCCGGGCCTCGGCCAGGGCGAAGCCGAGCAGGCACAGCTGCTGGCGTGAGTCGTTGTCGGGGCCCACGTTGCGCCGCTGCGCCGTCACCTGGTAGCGGTAGGCTGCGCAGGCCTTGCCGCTGAACGGTGATGTCAGGGGCGCACCTGCCACCCGGATCCGCCCCGACAAGGCCAGCGTCTGTCCTTCGCGCAAGGCACTTTCCGGGTCGGCACGATGGCGCCGCAGGACGCGGCGGTCCAGCCAGGTGATCATCGTAGCCCAGGCAACGATTGCGCCGGCGGCCAGGGCCAGCACGCCGATGATGATCGGGATCCAGCCGAGCTTGCCGAAGCGTGCGGTGATGTTGCCGACGCTGACCGTGAGCAGGTACAGGGCAGCGCAAGCTCCGAACAGCAGAAGGGCCACTTTGAAGATGAAGCGCTCGCGCCTGTCGTCCATGTGCCGACTCCCGTTCCGATTCGATGGTCTCGTGAAGACCAATGCCGGCAGCGGCCGGGAGCGCACGTGGCCGGCGCGGTGTCAGTTGCCTTCGAAGCGGTCGCTGAATACGGGAAACCCCGTCTGGGCGCCGATGGTCACGACGTATCCGTCGGGCGTTTCCGAGTCGACGCGGATCCAGATGCCCGAAGGCGGGTCGAAGAAGGTCTCCCCCGGGACGAACATCGTGCCGTCGTTGTCGGCGTAGTTGGCCGGCGGTTCGTCGATGTCGACCGACCAGGCCGGTTCCCCGCGCGAAGTGTCGACTTCCGAGATGATCACCGCATCGCCCGGCAGGTTGCCATCGTAGCCGCGGCGCTTGCGTGATTCGACGGTATACCAGTCGTCGCTGTCCGGGATCGGAACGATCGCCATGCGGTAGTTCGACGTCGATGACACGGCCATGGCGTCGATGGTGATCGTGACCGTCTCGCCCGGTGCGACGGTGCGCATCTCGTCGGGCGCGATCCATCCCAGGCGATTCTTGTGATAGGCCGTGTGGTGCTTGCCCTGCCGTCCGTAGGTGGCATCGTTGATGGCGTAGCCGGTGGCCGCGCTCATCACGTCCCAGGGGCTGTCGTAGGGGTTGGTGTCGTTGTCGAAGTTGTTGGAGTGGGGCAGGCCGAAACCGTGGCCCATTTCGTGGGCGATCACGGCCGCGTCGGCATAGCCCCAGGGCGGTTCCCAGGTCACGCGCCAGCTCTTGGTGACGCCGTCGAGCGTGGCGAAGCGGCTGCCGCCCCAGGCGCAGCAGTCGAGCCATTCGTTGAACATCTGGTTGATGCCCGAAAATCCGCCCTGGCCGTGATTCGAAAAGTCGACGAAGGGATCCGCCGCGGCGGTGCAGTCGTCGAACAGGCCGCTGAGATCGGCGCCGGTTCCGCTGCCCGGTTCGGGAACGTAATCGGTCTGGTTTCCGGGCAGGTCGACCCAGTCGACGGCGACGCTGCCGACAATGTCGATATTGCCGTAGGACTGCTTGCGCCAGAAGTCATCCAGGCCGCCGACCGTGTTGGCGTACATGTTGTGGAAAAAAGCCACGTTCTCCGGCTCGGCGTCGACATCGGCAAACTTGCACAGAATGGATACCCAGGGCTGGGACCCGGTGACCCCGCCGCGCGCGGAACCGCTGTCGGGCGCCTCCAGCAGCGTCAATGCGGCGGCGCGGCGAGTGCCGGGGCGGAATCCCTCGGCACGGCCCAGCGGCCCTTCGGCGAGGTGGGCCCGGACCCGACCCCGGTTCCACGCCACGAAGCCCCCGTGCGCTTGCCACAGCTCCTCGCTGATCGCGATTTCCGTGTGTCGGCCGCGCTCGTCGGTAATCGTGAAGATCGTCGGCGAGGGCAAGCCCGAGCCTGCCGGCGGGTCGCCCCAGACGATGTCGAGCCGTCCTTCGATGACTTCGTATTCAGTCGCCAGTACGGTATCGGCGGCGAGCAGGGCGATGGCCAGGGTGGCCAGGAAGCGAATGGGCATGGCACTTGCTGCGCGAAGGGCTCGCACCAATTATGCACGAGCCCCGCGACGTGATCCGTGAGGCTCGTCACGGACCGCCCGATTGCAATGGCGGTTTTTGCCCGCTGGCCGGTCTCAGGGGCTCTCGAAACGATCCTGGAACACAGCGCCGTCGCCGTTAGCCGGCTCGACCAGCAGGAATTCCGCTTCGATCGGAATGGTGGTCGGGAACGGATCGGTGATGTCTATATCGCCCCATAGCGTCATGACCGGTTCGGCGCCGGAGGTATCGACGGTGTATTCGGTCTCACCCAGCAAGAGCGCATCCCCGCAGTCATTCTGGAATTCGAGGGAATTGCCCGTTGCCGAGTAGGGGCCCGCTCCGGTTTCATCGATCTGGTCCGGGGCAGGCTCGGTGATGGTCACCTGGAGCGCCGCGCTGCCCACGCCCGAGCTGGCATCGGTTGCGGCCAGTTCGAAGGCGCCGGTTGCCTCTCCCGCCACGGTCAGGAAGAAGTCGTAGCGCAGGGCCACCAGCTCCCAACGTCCGCCCGGTATTTCGCCGCCCGTACCTGCGGCGGACGCAGCGCCGGGCTCGAACGCAACCGGTGTCATCCCGCCCAGGTCGGG
>JAASTB010000011.1 GCA_021767625.1 Wenzhouxiangella sp. | reverse complement strand
CCGAGGACGGCGCCGAAACCGACCTGGACCTGGGCCACTACGAGCGCTTCGTGCGCACCCGGATGACCCAGCGCAACAACTTCACCACCGGGCGCATCTACGCCAACGTCATCGCCAAAGAGCGCCGCGGCGATTACCTCGGCAAGACCGTCCAGGTGATTCCGCACATCACCGACGAGATCAAGGACTCGGTCAACCAGGCCGTGGAAGGCTACGACGTCGCGCTGATCGAGATCGGCGGCACGGTGGGCGACATCGAGTCGCTGCCCTTCCTCGAGGCCATCCGCCAGCTCGGCACCGAGTACGGCCGGCAGGCGCTGTTCATGCATCTCACTTTGGTGCCGTATCTGAAAGCCGCCAACGAAATCAAGACCAAGCCGACGCAGCACTCGGTCAAGGAGCTGCGCTCGATCGGTATCCAGCCCGACGTGCTGCTGTGCCGTTGCGAGCGGATGCTCTCCGACGAGGAGCGCAAGAAGATCGCGCTGTTCACCAACGTCTCGCACGACGCGGTGATCTCGGCCGTCGATGTCGACTCGATCTACAAGATCCCGCTGTTCTACCACCGCCAGGGCCTCGATCGCATCGTGCTCGATCGCCTGGGCATCAAGGCCTCCTCGCCCGACCTGTCGGACTGGGAGGAAGTGGTCGAACGCCAGACCCGGCCCAAGCACGAGGTCACCGTGGCCATGGTCGGCAAGTACGTCGAGCACGCCGACGCCTACAAGTCGCTCAACGAGGCCCTGATGGCCGGCGGCTTCGGCGACTGGGTCAAGGTGAAGATCAAGGGCGTCGAGTCGGAGGAAATCGAGTCCAGCGGCACCGGCGTGCTGGCCGACGCCGACGCGATCCTGGTGCCGGGCGGTTTCGGCGAGCGCGGCTTCGAGGGCAAGATCGAGGCCATTCGCTACGCGCGCGAAAACGGCATTCCCTACTTGGGGATCTGCCTCGGCATGCAGGCCGCGGTGGTCGAGTTTGCCCGCAATGTCTGCGGCCTGGCGGGCGCGAACTCCACCGAGATCGATGCCGATGCCGCCGATCCGGTGATCGGCCTGATCACCGAGTGGCTCGACGAGAAGGGGCAACGCGAACTGCGCGACGAGAACGCCGACCTGGGCGGCACCATGCGCCTGGGAGCGCAGCGCTGCAAACTGGTCTCGGGTTCGCTCTCGCGCAAGCTCTACGGCAAGGACGAGATCGTCGAGCGCCATCGCCATCGCTACGAATTCAACAACGCCTACCGCGAAGTCCTGGACGAGCACGGCATGAAGCTGGTCGGTTACTCGGTCGACGACATGCTCGTCGAAATGGTCGAGCTGCCCGACCACCCCTGGTTCGTCGCCTGCCAGTTCCACCCCGAGTTCACCTCGACGCCGCGCGACGGCCACCCGCTGTTCGCCGGCTTCATCCGGGCCGCCCTGGCGCAGCACGAAAAGGCCGGCGGCAAGGCCACCCGGGCCGTCCAGGCATGAAACTCGCCAGTCGCGAAATCGGGCTCGACCAGCCCCTGTTCCTGATCGCCGGGCCCGATACGCTCGAGTCCGAGGCGATGTGCCTGGAGGTCGCCGGGCATCTCAAGGAAATCACCGATCGCCTGGGCATGCCCTACGTCTTCAAGGGCAGTTTCGACAAGGCCAATCGCACCTCGGTCAAGAGTTACCGCGGCCCCGGCCTGGAGGAGGGCCTGCGCATCCTCGAATCGGTCAAGTCGCAAATCGGCGTGCCGGTGCTCACCGATGTGCACGAGGACACGCCGCTGGGCGAAGTCGCCGCGGTCGTCGACGTGCTGCAGACGCCGGCTTTCCTGTGCCGACAGACCAATTTCATCCAGAACGTGGCGCGCGCCGGCAAGCCCGTCAACATCAAGAAGGGGCAGTTCCTCTCGCCCTGGGAGATGAGCAAGGTCGTCGAGAAGGCCCGCGAGGCCGGCAACGACCAGCTGATGGTGTGCGAACGCGGCTACATGTTCGGCTACAACAACCTGGTGGTGGACATGCGCTCGCTGGCGATCATGCGCGAGACCGGCTGCCCGGTGGTTTTCGACGCCACCCATTCGGTGCAGCTGCCGGGCGGGCAGGGCGAGTCGTCGGGCGGCGCGCGCGAGCACATCCCGACCCTGGCACGGGCCGCGGTCGGCGCCGGCGTGGCCGGCGTGTTCTGCGAAACCCACCCGAAGCCCGAGGAGGCCCTGTGCGACGGCCCCAACTCGATGCGCCTGTCCGATATGGAAGGACTGCTCGAGCAGCTCGTCGCGATCGATCGCGTCGTCAAGAAACTTTAAGGTTTCAGTGTTCAGGTTTCAGGTTTCAGGAAAACCCGGTGTGAAGCCCGCCCTGAAACCTGAACCCTGAAACCTGAAACCTATTCCGCCCTCGATCGGCACCCTAATTGAAAAATTGACTGGAACGTTTGATGAAGATCACCGAAATCCAAGCACTCGAAATTCTCGATTCGCGCGGCAATCCGACGCTGGAGGCCGAAGTCACCGTTGAAGGCGGTCACGTCGGTCGCGCGGCGGTGCCGTCGGGCGCCTCGACCGGTGCCCGCGAGGCCGTGGAGCTGCGCGACGGCGATAAGCGTTACGGCGGAAAGGGCGTGCGAAAGGCGGTAGCCAACGTCAACGGCGAGATCGCCGAGGCCGTCAAGGGCATGGACGCGACCGACCAGGCCGGCATCGACAAAAAGCTGATCGAGCTCGACGGTACCGACAACAAGTCGCGCCTGGGTGCCAACGCCACCCTGGGCGTTTCGCTGGCCGTGGCGCACGCTGCGGCGGCTGCCCAGGACCAATCGCTGTGGGAGTACCTGCTCGCCGGGTCCGGTCAGAAGGCGAGCCTGCCGGTGCCGATGATGAACATCCTCAACGGCGGCGCGCACGCCGACAACCGCGTCGACATCCAGGAATTCATGATCATGCCGATCGGCCTGCCCGACTTTCCCAGTGCACTGCAGGCCGGCACCGAAGTGTTCCACGCCCTCAAGGGCATCCTGCGCCAGCGCGGCCTCAACACCGCCGTCGGGGACGAGGGCGGCTTCGCCCCGGACCTGTCGTCGAACGAAGCCGCGCTAGAATTGCTGATGACCGCCATCACGGAGGCCGGCTACGAGCCGGGCAAGGACATCTACCTGGCGCTGGACGTGGCTTCCAGCGAGTTCTACCGCGACGGCCAGTACGTGCTCGACGCCGAGGGCCGCGCCTTCGACAGCGCGGGCTTCGCGGAGTACCTGGCCGGCATCGTCGACCGCTACCCGGTGGTCTCCATCGAGGACGGAATGAGCGAGGATGACTGGGACGGCTGGGCCGAACTCACCCAGAGCATCGGCGGCAAGGTGCAGCTCGTCGGCGACGACCTGTTCGTGACCAACACCAGCATCCTGCAGCGCGGCATCGACGAGCACATCGGGAATGCGATCCTGATCAAGCCGAATCAGATCGGCACGCTCTCGGAGACGCTCGACGCCATTGCCATGGCGCGCAACGCCGGGTTCGGGACGATCATTTCGCATCGCTCGGGCGAGACCGAGGACGTGACCATCGCCGACCTGGCCGTGGCCACCGACGCCGGGCAGATCAAGACCGGCTCACTGTGCCGTTCCGATCGCGTCGCCAAGTACAACCAGCTGCTGCGCATCGATGCGCGACTCGGAGAGGGTGCGCGCTATGATGGGCGGCATGTCTTTGCGCGCTTCATCGACTGATCCGAAACCGAAACGGCGGGGGCGGCCGGCATGAGCATGCTGGCCGAAGTCATCATCTTCCTGGCCGCCGCGGTGGTCATGGTGCCGCTGGCCCGCTGGGCCGGCCTGGGCGCCGTGCTCGGTTTCCTGGCCGCGGGCGTGCTGATAGGGCCCTGGGTGCTGGGCCTGATCGACGACGTCTACACCATCCTGCACTTCTCCGAGCTCGGGGTGGTGCTGCTGCTGTTCCTCATCGGCCTGGAGCTCAAGCCCTCGCGTCTGTGGGTGCTCAGGCGCTTGGTGTTCTTCATCGGCTCGCTGCAGATGCTGCTGACCACGCTGCTGCTGTGGCCGCTGGCCGGCTGGTGGTCCGGCAGTTGGGGTATCGGCCTGCTCATTGCCGTGGTGCTTTCGCTGTCGTCGACGGCGATGGGCGTGCAGATCCTGGCCGAGAAGAAGCAGCTCGGGGCGCCGCACGGCCGCCAGGCATTCGGCATTCTCCTGATGCAGGACATCGCCGTCATTCCGCTGCTGGCGATCATTCCCCTGTTCGCCGGGCGCGAACTGGACTCCGGAGCGGACTGGTCGATCGCCGTCGATATCGCGCA
The DNA here is from genome assembly GCA_021767625.1 of Wenzhouxiangella sp. Classification (GTDB taxonomy): domain Bacteria; phylum Pseudomonadota; class Gammaproteobacteria; order Xanthomonadales; family Wenzhouxiangellaceae; genus Wenzhouxiangella. The sequence continues at coordinate 15,967 of JAASTB010000011.1, read as the reverse complement.
GGCCGCGGCCCTTATCGGCGGCCTGATCCTGGCCGGTCGATTCCTGCTGCGCCCCACGCTGCGGGCCATCGCGGCCACCGGCGTGCCCGAGGTGTTTGTCGCCATGGCCCTGCTGGTCGTCCTCGGCACCGCCGCCCTGGCCGACTTTGCAGGGTTGAGCATGGCCCTGGGTGCCTTCCTGGCCGGCGTGCTGCTGGCCGACTCCGAGTACCGGCACGAGATCGAAGCCGCCATCGACCCGTTCAAGGGTCTGCTGCTGGGCCTGTTCTTCATTGCCGTGGGCATGTCGATCGATTTCGGGCGCGTGATGGCCTCGCCGCTGTCGATCCTCGCCCTGGTGGGCGTGATCATGATGGTCAAGGTGGCCGCGTTGCTCGTGGTCGGGCGAATCGCCGGACTGAGCAGGGCGTCCACCGCGGCGCTGGCCATGGCCCTGCCGCAAGCCGGCGAGTTCGCCTTCATCCTGTTTGCGGTGGCCGTCAACGAGGGCGTGATGAGCGCCGCGCTGGTCGACCCGCTGATCGTGGCGGTGACCATCTCGATGGCGCTGACACCGCTGATGTACGTCGTCAACGACAAGCTGCTGCAGCCCCGGCTGGCCAGCCCGGAGTCCGAACCCGAGCCCGATCGCATTCCCGACGATCACGGCGAACCGCGCGTGATCATCGCCGGGTTCGGCCGCGTGGGGCAGATCGTCGGGCGCAACCTGTCGATGCTGGGCATTCACTTCACGGCCCTGGACAACAATCCGGTGCATGTCGACTTCGTGCGCAAGTTCGGCCACAAGATCTTCTACGGCGACGCCAACCGGCTCGACGTGCTGCGCTCGGCCGGGGCGGACAGGGCGAGCCTTTTCATCCTGACCATTTCCGACCCGGAGCGCTCGATCCAGACCGCGCAGATGGTGCGGCGGCATTTTCCCAATCTCAGGATCCTGGCGCGGGCGCGCAACCGCGACCATGCCATGGAGTTGATGGCCCTGGGCGTCGACGAGGTGATCCGCGAAACCTGGCTGTCGAGCCTGGCGATGGCACGCAACGCCCTGCGGTCGATGGGCGTGCGCAAGGCCGACCGCTACGTCGATCGCTTCGCCGAACACGACGAGGCCACGCTGCGTGAACAGATCGAGCACCGGGGCGATCACGAGCGGCTCGCGCGCATCGAGCGCAAGAGCCGCGAGCAGCTCGAGGACCTGTTCGCCGACGACCGGCGCCTGCTGCAGGAAGGCAAGGACGCGGACTGAAGCGCCCGGCGGCGTTTGATTCGCGTCAAGCGAGGCCGGATGCGAGGCGGTAGACTGCAGCGGTGAATATCTCGTTGTAAATGCAAATCGTTATCAGTAAAATTGATGCCCCGTTTCGCAATCGAGTGATCCGAACCCATGCGTATCCTTCTTTCCGCCCTGTTGCTGGCCCTGCTCGTCGCCTGCGGTCCTGACGAAAGCGGCAGCGAAGCGCCGCAGGCCGCCGGAACCGAAGCGGTCGAGGCCGAAAATCTCGAAACCGCCGAGCCAGCCGCGGCCGAGCCTGCGCGCCTGGTGGTCTACACCTCGCGCCAGCCGCACCTGATCGAGCCGCTGTTCAATCGCTACACCGAAGAGACCGGCATCGACATCGATTACATCAACGACAGCGAGGCGGCCCTGATCGAACGCCTCGACGCCGAGGACGACCAGACCGTCGCCGACCTGTTCATGACCGTCGATGCCGGCAATCTCTGGCACGCTGCACAGCGCGGCCTGCTGCGGCCGGTCGAGTCGGAGTCGCTGGTCCGCGCGGTGCCCGAAGCGCTGCGCGACGACCAGGGCCGCTGGTACGGCCTGTCGGTGCGCGCACGCACCATCGTCTACCACCCGGAGCGAGTGGACGCCGAGGCGCTCTCGACCTACGAGGCGCTGGCCGAGGAAGAGTGGGCGGGTCGCCTGTGCCTGCGTACCTCGCAGAAGGTCTACAACCAGTCGCTGGTCGCCATGCTGATCGAACACCACGGCGAAGAACACGCGGAAGAAATCGTGCGCGGCTGGGTCGACAACCTCGCGACCGAGCCCTTTTCGTCCGACACCCGCCTGATCGAGGCGATCGCAGCCGGTCAGTGCGACGTGGGCATCGTCAACAGCTACTACCTGGGCCGAAAGCTGGCCGAGGATGCGGATTATCCGGTCCGGCTGTTCTGGGCCAACCAGGACACGACCGGCACACACGTCAATATCTCCGGCGCAGGCATTACCCGCCACGCTCCGCGCCCGGAAGCCGCCCTGGCCCTGCTCGAGTGGTTGGCTTCGCCCGAGGCGCAGGCCGAGTTCGCGCAGAACAACCTCGAGTTCCCCGTGAATCCGAGCGTCGAGCCGCGGGGCATCGTCAAGGAGTGGGGCGAGTACCGCGCGGACGACACGCCGCTGCAGATCGCCGGCGAGCGCCAGGCCCAGGCCGTGCGCCTGATGGATCGTGCCGGCTACCGCTGAAGCGATTCCCTTCCGGCTGCGGCCGCGGGCCGATCGGCGCTGGCTGATCGGCCCGCTGCTGCTGCTCGTCGGCATCCCCCTGCTGATGCTGATGACCAGCTGGGTACAGCCCCAGCCCGACATCTGGCAACATCTCTCGCGCTACCTGCTGCCGCGGCTGGTCGGCCACACCGCCCTGATGATGGTCGTCGTGGGCGTCGGGGTGGCCGTCCTCGGTGTCGGCCTGGCCTGGCTGTCGGCCTGCTGCGAGTATCCGTTCCGCCGGATTCTCGATCCGCTGCTGGTGCTCCCCCTGGCGTTCCCGACCTACGTGCTGGCCTTCATCTACCTGGGCATGCTCGATTACGCCGGCCCGATCCAGACGGCCTGGCGCGACTGGTTCGGTTCCTCGCCCGCGCTGCTCGAGGCGATCAGCCGACCGGGCGGGGTTCTTTTCATCCTGGTGCTGGCTTTCTACCCCTACGTGTACCTGCTGGCCCGGGCGGCCTTCGTCGGCGGCGGGCTGGCCGCCTTCGAGGCTTCGCGCAGCCTCGGACAGGGCCCGGTGCGAACCTTCTTCCGGGTCAGTCTGCCCATGGCCCGGCCGGCCGTCGTGGCGGGCCTGGCCCTGGCTCTGATGGAAACCCTGGCCGATTTCGGCGCCGTGTCCATCTACGGCTTCGACACCTTCACGACGGCCATCTACCGCACCTGGCTGGGCATGTTCAATCTCACAGCCGCCGTGCAGCTGGCTTCGATCCTGATGCTTTTCGTGCTGCTGTTGCTGGGCATCGAACGATTCTGCCGCAGCAGCCGCGTGGTGCAGTCCGAGCGGCGACCGACCGGCCACCGCATCCGCCTGGGCGGACTGCGCGGCTGGCTGGCCACCGCGCTGCAGTTCGCGGTGCTGCTGGTCGGCGTCGTGCTGCCCCTGCTCCAGCTTCTCGTGTGGGCCTGGCCGCAGATGTCCGACCTGCTCGACGCCCGCATCGTCGGCGTGGTGTTCAACACCATGGTGCTGGGCCTGTCCGGCGCCCTGGCGGTCGTGCTGGGCGGCCTGCTGCTCCTGGCCGCGACTTACCGGACTTCGCGCCGCCAGCAACTGCTTGGCGAGGTGGCGGCCCTGGGCTATGCCATCCCGGGCACCGTGCTGGCGGTGGCGATCATGCTCGCCTTTCTCCAGTTCGACCAATTTGCCGGGACCAGCCTGGCCGGGGGCATGGCCGCGCTGGTCATGGCCTACCTGATCCGATTCCTCCGGGCGGCCTGGGGCCCGCTCGACAGCGTCGCCGGGCGGATCCGTCCGCAGTACGTCGAGGTCGCCCGCAGCCTGGGTGTGCCGCGCTGGTATCGCCTCTGGCGCGTCAACCTGCCGCTGCTGTGGCCCGGGCTGGTAACCGCCTTCCTGCTCGCACTCGTCGAAGTCGCCAAGGAAATGCCGGCCACGCTGATGCTGCGGCCATTCGGCTGGGAGACGCTGGCGGTTCGCATCTACGAACTCACGGCCGAAGGTCAGTGGGAAATGGCGGCCGTGCCCGCGCTGATCCTGGTGCTGCTGGGCGCCATTCCGGTTGCCGTACTGATCCGGTCGGGGCGCGTACGGGCGATATAATGCCGGCTTTGATTCTGACCAGGCAATGAGACGACTATGAGTTCCAAGACCCCGCTCCACGCCGCCCACCTCGAAGCCGGCGGCAAGATGGTCGACTTCGCCGGATGGGAACTGCCGATCCACTACGGCTCACAGATCGAAGAGCACCAGTCCGTGCGCGAGGCTGCCGGCATGTTCGACGTCTCGCACATGACCGTGGTCGATATCCACGGCGCCCAGGCGCGCGACTTCCTGCGCCGCCTGCTGGCCAACGATGTCGCCAAGCTCGGCGAGAAGGGCCAGGCGCTCTACGGTTGCATGCTCGACGAAACCGGCGGGGTCATCGACGACCTGATCACCTACTGGCTCGAGGACGACTTTTTCCGCACCGTGGTCAACGCGGCCACGCGCGAAAACGACCTGGCCTGGATGCGACGGGTTGCCGCCGATTTCGACGTCGAGATCGTCGAGCGCGACGATCTCGCCATGATCGCCGTCCAGGGACCCGAAGCGCGCGAGAAGGTGATCGACGTGCTCGACGCACGCCAGGCCGAATCGCTCAAGCCCTTCCGGGCGACCAGCCATGGCGACTACTTCATCGCTCGCACCGGCTACACCGGCGAGGACGGCTTCGAGGTGCTGCTGCCCGCCGGGGAAGCAGAGGGCTTCTGGCAGGCCCTGGTCGAAACCGGCGTCAAGCCCTGCGGCCTGGGCGCGCGAGACAGCCTCCGTCTTGAAGCCGGGCTCAACCTCTACGGCCAGGATATGGACACCACGACCACGCCGCTGGAATCAAACCTGGGCTGGACCGTGGCCTTCGACCCCGAAGACCGCGACTTCATCGGCCGCAAGGCCCTCGAGCGCCAGAAGGAAGAAGGCGTTCCCCGGCAGTTGGTCGGACTGGTGCTCGGGCGCGGCGGCATCCCACGCACCGGCGCAGTGGTCCACACCCCGGCCGGCGAGGGCCAGGTGACCAGCGGCGTTTTCGGACCCAGCACCCAGTGCCCGGTCGCCCTGGCGCGCATTCCCGCCGGCGAGTTCGACGAGGTGGAAGTCGAGTTGCGCGGGCGCAAGCTGAGCGCCCGCGTGGTCAAGCCGCCGTTCGTGCGGCAGGGGAAGGTCCGCGTCTGACGACGCGCGGCCGCTTTCGCGGCGTTCGTTGGTTTCTTGGTTCGTTGGTTCGTTGGTTGTAGGCGCTTTACGCTTCGGGGTCTGAGTCAGGCAGGCGTGACCGCACGCTGTGGGGCCGCGGCACTTCGCGGTCATCGGACGGAGCCGTCGGCTAGCCGTTGACTTGTCGAGACCCCCCTTAGCGCCCTGCAGCAGCAACCTCGCTCAGGGCTCCAACAGGCAACGCGCCGAACCAAAAAACCAACAAACCAAAAAACCAACGAACGCCGCGCAAGCGGCCTTAACCCACCGCTTCGAAGCGATTGGCCGAGCGATTCTTGCGCACCGTCTTCGGATCCCAGATGCGGCCGTTCATGGCGATCCACACGCCCGGCGGCAGCGCCTGGACGGCGCCGACGGCGCAGCCGATGTTGAACACCGCATCCGAGTCGATGAAGCGCGCGGGATTGAGCGCGCCGGTCATCACGATCACGCGTTCGCCGACATCGCCCAGGGCGGCGGCGGTTTCGACCATCGTGTCGGTGCCGTGGGTGATCAGGAAGTGGCTGTCGTTGCTGGTCATGATGGCCTGGCGGATCAGGTCGCGATCCTCGTCGGACATGTTCAGCGAGTCCTTGCGCAGCAGGGCGCGAATCTCCCAGTCGAAGGCAACGTTCATGGCCTTGAGGATGCGTCCGATCTCCGGTTCGCCGATCTGGTAGTCGGACTTGTCGTCGTAGTAGATCTTGTCGATCGTGCCGCCGGTGGTGAGGATGTTGAGCTTCTTCAAGACGTCTTCCCGATGGTCTTACGAGTGAATGGTCGATGCGCGGGCAGCGCGGGCGTTCGGGTAGTATAGCGGCCATGAAAAGCGGCCTGACAAGCGCCTGCCTGCTGTTGGTTCTTTGGGCCATCGCGGGCCCGGTGCACGCACAACCCCTGCCCGAGGACGTACTGGCCCTGCACTGGCATCCGGCCACCGCCGATCGCGCCAGGAACCGGACGCTGGCGGCGGCGGCCTGGCTCGAACGTGGCGAGAATCCGGACGATTGGCAGCAGACGGTCGAGTCGATCTCGCTTCGCCTGCAGCCCGCCATGGAGCGAATCGGTCCGCTGCGGGTGTCGCTCGGCGACGGCCTGATGGCCTGGCTGGTCAGGCAGCGCGAGGTCAATCTCGGACAGTCCGGGACCGGATTCCCCCAGCCCGCGTTGGGGGGGATCGGCGAATTGCTCGAGGCCGACCACGCGGCCGGTGAGCTGGTCCGCAAGCGCGTCGTTGCCGCCTACCGGACCGATGCGGTCTGGTCGGGGGTGGCCGAAGCCCTGGGAGAGGGGGGCAAAGCCGAGATCGAGGCATTCTGGGCCCCCCTCCTTGCCGAGCTCGACGGCGACGCCGGTAACGGAACTGTCGTCGCCCACGCCCGCGGGCAGGCCGAACGTGTTCGCGCGCTTGCCGTCGCTTCCGAGGAGGCGGAGCGCATCCAAATCCACGATGCCGTTCTCCTTGCCGAAGCGCGCCATGCCTGGGAGACGGGACGATTGCTCGACGCCGTCTGGTCCGCTTTCGAAGCCCTGGCCCGCCTGACCCAGGTCGACGACCCGGCCAGCGGAATCGCGGCGGAGTGGTCGACCTGGCTGGAATCGATCGAGGGCGAGCAGGGCGCCGAATTGCGCCTGATCGACGTCGACCTGCCGGTGGTGATGGCACTGCTCGGCGATGCCGCCGACTACCTGGCCTCTCCCGGACACGCGTCCCAGTCGGCCATTGCCGAGCTGGCCGACGCCTACGCCCGCCTGGCGCTGTTCGCACCTGACCTGGCCTTCTACCTGGACCAGCCCGTGCGCGAGGGCGTGCGGCGAGTGATCTCCACTTGCAATCCCGATCCGCTTCTCGTCGGCCCCCTGCCGCGCGAGGTGTTCGAGCGGTGCGCGGGCAATCTGGAGGACATGCTGGCCGGCGACCTGGGTACCGAGGAACTCGTCGGCGGGGCGCAGGGTCCGTTCGCGGCCGAGTTTCTCCGGCGCGAACTAGGGCTGGTGAGCTGGCAGCGGGCCGCCTATCTCGACGGCCATCTCAACTGGCTGCTCGAGGCGCAGTGCCAGCCGCCGGAATGGATCAACGTGCTCGAGTGGTCGCTGCTTGCCGATCACCTGGTGCGCTGGGTCTCGCAGCGGCCGGTCTTCTTCACCGGCAGCGGCTGGCGCGACACCGTCGATCGCCTGGCCGGGCAGATGCGCGACCAGGCCACGGCCCATGCCGAGTGGATCGATTGCGTCACGGGTCGCGGCAGCAGTCGCCGCGACCCTGTCGTTCGCCTGATCGCGCGGCATCGCTCGGCCTTGCTTGAAGTCGAAGACCTGCTGCTCGAGGCGCGCTCGTCGTTCTACGCCAATGCCACGCGACCGGGTGCGGACATCGAACTGGACGGCCCGGCCGACCAGGTTACGGCCTACCGACCCCAGGACCTTGTGATCGGTCCCTGTCCAGAGGCAAATACCTGCGGTGCAAGGGTCGAGCTGCCGGTCAGCCGCGCCTTGCTCGGCCTCTTCCCCAATGCCTTCCTGCTGGCCGACCAGGTCGGGATGGGCGAGCTGCGCTTGTGCTACGACCAGGTTCGCTGGGTGGAGCGTTCGATGACGCCGGCCCGTCGGCGCGCCAGCCGGGTGGCGGACTACTTCGGTCGCCTGAGCTTCGACCTGGTCGGCACGTTCGCGGGCGAGGGGGCAGATCGAACGGTCTTTCGCTATCGCCTGACCGACAGCGAGACGCGTCACTACCTCTTCGGTGCCGCCGACGAGGGGATCCTGACGGAAGATTGTCCGATCGATCGCGTCGGGGGCGCGGTATCCAGCAATCTCCCCGAGGGCCATCCCGGCCTCGTGCCGAATCGTCTGACTTACTTCACCAGCACCCCGACCACGCCCGAGGCCGAGTTGCTCGCCAATTGGGACCAGGGCGCGGAGTGGCGCGACTGGTTCGTCACCGGCCGCCGCGTCGAACCGGTCGAGGCCGCCGATCCGGCCGACATGGAAGTGGCCGTGCAGGCCGAGCTGGCCGACCTCGTCAATCGCCGCGAACGGCAGTTGGTCGCGCCCCTGATCAATCCGCCCCGTGCGGGCGACGAGGATCCGCTGGTGCTGGCCATGTCGCGGGTTGCCGACAGCGCTGCGCTGCTGCGCCGCATGCTGGAATTGCACTACCCGCGAATCATTCGCCAGCATGCGCCGATTCGCTCGATGCTGGCCGGCGAGGCCGGCCTGGTTACGCGTGATCGGGTACGCTTGCTGCGCGATCAGGGTGTGGCCGCCAGCCGGATGCCGGGAATGGGCCTGGAGCGGGCCGAGCGGCTGCGCAGCGCCTGGCTGGACCTGCCTGGGGCGCTGCGCGAGCAGGGGCAGCGCGCGCCGGAAATCGACTACAGCCTGGAGCGGCTGTCGAAGCTGCAGCGTGAAATGGGGCAGTGAGTCGCGAGGCGTGCCCGGTCAGCGCTTGTCGGTACGGCCGAAGCGCAGCGAAGACATGGCCGTGAAGTAGATACCGATCAGCACCACCTGGATCACGGCGGGAACCCGCGCTGCCGGGTTGGCCCAGGCTTCCGACACGGCCAGGCAGAAATGCACGAGCAGCAGGCCGCCGGCCACCACCAGGGCGTTTTTCCCGAGGCGCCAGACGAAGGGCAGAAGGGCCAGCAGCGGCAGCCCCATGATGGCGATGGCCATCCAGGGCGGCACGAGTTCGGGCGGCGCCAGCCAGCCGAACCACAGCGGCTGGAGCGCGATCAGGCCGAGCAGCGACCAGCGGCAGGCGCCCGGGCCCATCATGATGTTTCTCCCAGGCGGCCGGCGATTTCGGCCAGGCGGCGGCCGAGGGCACGGCACAGGCGTCGTTCGTCGTCGTCGAGGTCGCGATCGGAATCGGTGCCGGCCACGTGGCTGGGCCCGTAGGGCGTGCCGCCGCTGCGGGTGTTGCTCAGCTCCGGCAGGGTGTAGGGCAGGCCGACGATGAGCATGCCGTGGTGGATCAGCGGCACCATCATGCTCAGCAGCGTCGCTTCCTGCCCGCCGTGCATCGTGGCCGTCGAGGTGAAGACGCCGGCGGGTTTGCCGACCAGGGTGCCCGAGAACCATTCGCCGCCCGTGCCGTCGAGGAAATACTTGACCGCGGCGGCCATGTTGCCGAAGCGCGTGGGGCTGCCCAGGGCCAGGCCGTGGCACTCGGCCAGGTCCTCGCGCGTGACGCGGGCGGGGCCGCTCTCGTCGATGTCCCGGGCGGGCTCGTCGGCCGGCGAGACCGGCGGCACCGTGCGCAGGCGTGCCTGGCAGCCGTCGACCGACTCCACGCCGCGAGCGACTTCGCGGGCCATGTCGCGCGTGTTGCCGTGCACGGAATGGAAGAGGACCAGGATCTCGATCACGACAGGATGTCCTCGACGGCCTCGGGCGGACGGCCGATCCGGGCCTTGTCGCCGCGCACCACGATCGGACGCTGCAGCAGTTTTGGATGAGCGCAGATCGCCTCGATGAGTGCCGTGTCGTCGAGCGATTCGTCGCCCAGGCCCAGCTCGCGGTATTCGGCCTCCCCGCTGCGGATGACTTCGCGCACGGAGACGTCGAGACGCTGGATGATACGCTTGAGTTCATCGGGCGTCGGCGGTTGCTTGAGATACTCGACGATCTCGGGTTCGAGGCCGTGCTCGCGAATCAACGCCAGGGTCTGGCGGCTTTTGGAACAACGCGGATTGTGATAAATCGTGATGGACATGAAATCATCCGAGACTCGCGACGAAGGGAAGGGTAGCGTACCCGCTCAGCCGGGCGTGTCAACGCAGCCGGCGCCCACCTGGCTGGACGCCTTCGGCGATCCGGGCTGGCTGCGCGCTTTCGGTGCCCACCTGTGGCGGCATTTCCGCGAGGATCGCAGCTTCGAGGCGGCGGCCTCGCTCAGCTACACGAGCCTGCTGGCGATCGTGCCGCTGATGGCGGTCATGCTGGGCGTGATCTCCGCCTTCCCGGTGTTCGACCAGTGGGCGAACGAGCTGGAGAGCTACATCTTCTCCAACTTCGTGCCGGCCGCCGGCGACGCCGTCCAGGAGCACCTCAACCAGTTCGTGGAGCGAACCGCCGGCCTGACGGGGGCCGGCACCCTGTTTCTCATCATTACCGCGCTGCTGCTGATGTCGACCATCGAGCGCAGCCTCAACCGGATCTGGCGCGTGGCCAAGCCGCGCGGGATCACCGGCCGCCTGCTGACCTACTGGTCGGTGCTCACGCTCGGGCCGCTGCTGATGGGCGGTTCGCTGGCGCTGACGTCCTACCTTGCCGCCCTGCCGCTGCTGGCACCCCAGGCCGTCGGTGGCGCGCTGCAGGAGTTCTTTCTCGGCTTCACGCCCTTCCTGGTCGCGCTGATCAGCTTCGCACTTGTTTTCCTGGTCGTGCCCAACCGGCGCGTACGCTTTCGGCACGCGCTGGCCGGTGCGTTCATTTCGGCGGTCCTGTTCGAGCTGGCCAAGTTCGGTTTCGTACTGTACGTGACCCACTTCCCGACCTACGAAAAACTCTACGGCGCCCTGGCCGCCGTGCCCATCTTCCTGGTCTGGATCTACGTCTCCTGGGTGGTCGTCCTGCTCGGCGCCAGCGTGGCCGCGGCCCTGACCACCTTCAACTACCGCAAGAGCGACTGGCGCTGGTCGAGTCGGCACGAGCTGGTCCTGGCCATGCGCCTGCTGGGTCATTTCTGGCACGCGCAGCGCCAGGGGCGCGCACTGTCGCAGCCCGATCTCCTCTCGCGCGAACCGGCGGCGAGCGATTCGCAGATCGGCCGCATCCTCGGCTGGTTCCACACGGCGGGATTCATCCATGCCGACGACAACGGCGACTGGCTGCTCTCGACCGATCTCGAGGACGTCACGCTGGGGGAACTCTACCGAGCCGGTCCGTTCATACTTCCCATCGGCGAATTGCGGTCGGTGCCCGTGGAAAGCCACTGGGATCGCGCCCTGGTCGAGAGTCTCGCGGCCGTCGACGAGGCCGGGCGACCCGCCATGAACCGAACGGTCAAGTCATTGCTCAAGTTTCAGCGAGGAGAACTTTCATGAGGTTTGCATTGCTTGCGCTCACCCTTCTGGCCGGGCCGGCGCTCGCCGAACTGGACTTCGAGCTGCCCGCGCTCGACGGCGAGTCCCAGCGCCTGTCCGACTACCGGGGGCAGTGGGTGGTGGTCAACTTCTGGGCGACCTGGTGCAAGCCTTGCCGCAAAGAGATTCCCGATCTGTCCGAGCTTCACGACAGCCGCGACGACGTCACGGTGCTCGGGCTGGCTTTCGAGGATACGGAGCCGGCGGATTTCGAGGCCTTTCTCGAGTCCTACCCGGCCAGCTATCCCATCCTGGTCGTGGATGTCTACGACCCGCCGGCCGACCTGGGTCCGCCGCGCGTGTTGCCGACCACGCACCTGATCGACGGCAGCGGGGCCCTTGTCGAGACCTGGCTCGGACCGGTCACCAGCGAAATGATCACGGAGAGGATCGATGAGCGAGAGTGATACGCGAAAGTGGCTGATTTCCGGACGCGTCCAGGGGGTGTTCTTCCGTGAGTCCACGCGCCGCCAGGCCGAACCCCTGGGCCTGTCGGGCCATGCGCTCAATCTGGCCGACGGCCGCGTCGAGGTCGTCGCCTCCGGTCCCGCTTCGGCGCTCGACGAGCTGGAGCGCTGGCTGCAGGAAGGGCCCGAGGCGGCGCGCGTCGACAGCGTGGAACGCGCCGAGGCGCCAGCATCGGTTTCGCGGGGATTCTCGACGGGCTGAGGCGCGGCAAGGCCGCCGTTCTTCGGTATTCGTAAATGCGACCGGCCGGCGCAGTGGCCGGCCGGTCGCGGTTCGCGTCTGATCGGGCGGTTTACTGCTCGATCGTGTCGAAGGGCCTGCGCGGCCCGCCCGAATCGCGGTTCACGGTGAAGCCGCGGTTGCGCGTTTCCAGGACGGCCATGCGGCCCTGGTCGAGCAACCGCACTTCACGCACCTTGAACGGTGCGGAAAGACCGGACTCCAGCACCAGATCGGCGGGAACGTCCAGCCGCAACTGGCCCTCGCCCGGTTCGAGCACGGCTGCGGTCTGCGCCATCGCGAGCGGGCGCAGCGTGCCGTCCCCGGCCGTGCCCCAGACTTGACCGGACACCTGGTAGCGGCCGGCCGCGGCCACTTCCACGCCGAGGTCGATCGCCAGGCCGGCGCTGCCGTTGCTGGCGATGCGATCGGTCAGCCTGGCCGTGGGTGCGGCGATATTCAACGCCACCTTGAGGTCGCGTCGGATCATGTTGTCGCCCTGGCGGCCCTGCAGGTAGGCGTGGACTTCGTAGAGGCCCTCGCCGGCGTCCGGCAGGTCCTGCGGCGCCATGCCTTTCAGGCCGAAGCCCTCATCGGTGACCTCCAGGGGCCAGGAATGCGCGGCGTCCGGGCTGACCAGCACGGCCTGGATCGAGTCGGGCGCAAAGCGCTCATCACCCTTGACCAGGCCGACGTCGAGCGCTATGTCGTTGCCGGCCAGGTAGTTGTGATGGTTCGCCGCGAGCCGGCCCACCCACTGGCTTTCGGGCTCGAAGACGTGAACGACCAGCGCCTGGCCGGCCGGTGCGCCGGCCATCTGCAGCCGCAGGGCGTCGGGTTGCCCCCGCTGCGGCAGGCGGAAGGCCAGCGTGTCGGTCGGTACCTGCATGCCCTGGGCCTGCAGGTCGGCGCCGCCGAGCACTTCGATGCCGCCGGCTTCGCGGGTGGTCGGGATTGTCTGGCCGTCGACGCTGAGCTGCAGTCGTTCGGCGTCGAGCAGCAGCCCGGTGTCGGCGTGCAGGGCGGAAATCCGGACGATGGCGCCGGCCGAACTCAGCGGCAGTTTCAGCCCCTGTTCAAGGCCGCGTCCGGTGGTGTCGACCCAGTACTCCCGGCTTTCCATGGCGGGTCCGGCGGGCGCCGGCGCGCTGCGGTCGATGGTCAGCGGCCAGGCGTAGCTGACCGGCTGCGATTCGACGTGACGGCTCGGCGGGGCGGCCGGGACGGTCGCCGGCAGGCTCTCGATGCGAAGGTCGTCGCCGCCCGGCGGCGCCCATTCGGCCGGCCCGGCAGCGGAAGCGGTGCCTGCGGCCAGCGCGAGGGCCGGCAGCAGGGCGGAAATGGTGGTGAACTTTTTCATGTCGGCTCCCATTCGGTTCACAGGTCGTTGCGCAGGATGGTGTCGAGACCGAAGCAGTCCCGGCGGCTCTGGTGGTGCGAGAGCACGCGATCGCTGTTGGTGCGCCAGTGGTCGTAGAACCACAGCGAACCGGCGCCGTTCTGGCTGGAACACTCCAGGAAGCCGTCGGAGCAGTCGTCGAGCCAGTTCTGGGTGATTTCCAGGCCGACCTGGTACTGATAGCCGCCGCAGTAGGCGTTACCGCTGAAGATCCCGGACTTGACGTCGGTGCCGACGACGTTCCAGAAGCCGACCGGCAGCGAGGGCCGACCGGCCGTCCCCAGCAGCCAGTTGGCGTTGTAGCTCTGCATCCAGCTTTGCTGCTGCATGCGCACCGCATCGCTCTGGTAGCCCAGCAGCCATCCCAGCGAGGCCTCGAACACGTTGCCCTGCATGACCGCGTCGGCCAGCGGCGTGCCCAGGCTGGAGGGGGCGACGGCGTTGACCCAGCGGATGGAATCGATGATCGCCGGGTAGCGGCTGTCCCAGGTGGGGTTCGACAGGATCCAGCGCATCACGTTGCCGCCGTTGGAGTGCGTGATCACGACAAGGTCGTCGATGCCGCGGCTGGTGATGAAATTGTGGAGTTGGCCGGCCAGGCAACCGGCCGCGCCGGAGGTCCACATGTATTCCTCGAACTGGCAGTTGATCACCACGTAGTTCGAGCTGTTGGGCAGGCCCTGGCGGACCGAGTTGACCATGTCCCCGGTCCAGTAGTCGTTGTAGGCGTCGGATTGATTGCCGGTGCCGTGCACGAAGGCCACGCCCGTGGCGCTCCATACGGAACCGAATGTCAGTAGCGCAAGAAGCGCCACGACGATTCGCATCATTCGGGTCATGCGGGATCTCCTCTCTTTGATTGTGGTTACAGTCCCCTTCTTGACAATAACCCACTTGTGTGACGCGATTCAAATCGCGCCACCGGCGATGAGAGCGCCCGCCGGGCGAATCAGAAGAGGCTGGCCTGAAAAACGGGGCGGAAACTGCGGCGGTGGGCGGGGCAGGGCCCGTGGGCCTCGAGGGCGGCCAGGTGGGCGGCGGTCGGGTAGCCCTTGTGGCGGTCGAAGCCGTAGTGCGGCCACTGCTGGTGCAGCTCGAGCATCAGCGCGTCGCGGTGCACCTTGGCCAGGATGCTGGCCGCCGAGATGGCGCGGTCGAGGCCGTCGCCCCCGACCACGGTCTGGACCGGCCAGGGCAGTTCGGGCGAGCGGTTGCCGTCGATGCGCACCAGGACCGGATCGGTGCCGAGCGCGTCGAGCGCCCCGCGCATCGCCCGGAAGGTGGCCTGGAGGATGTTGAGGCGATCGATGTCGGCCGGCTCCACGACCGCGATGCCCCAGGCGATGGCGCGTTCGCGCACGGCGTCGGCAAGGAATTCGCGGCGCGGCGCGGAGAGTTTCTTGGAATCCGCCAGCCCGCTGATGGGCCGATGCGGATCGAGGATCACGGCGGCGGCGACGACCGGACCGGCCAATGGTCCCCGGCCGGCCTCGTCGACACCGGCGATCGGCCCGCTGCAGACGTCAATCGCTGCCATGGCCGATCAGCTCGAGCAGGGCCTGGGCGGCATTATCGCTGGCGCCGGCAGCCAGTTCGCGCCGGCACCGGCCGGCCGCCTCCTGGTAGGCGGCCAGGCGCGACGCGTCGTCGATCCAGCCCAGCGCCTCGCTTCCGAGTGCCTCGGGCCGGGCTTGTTCCTGCACGAATTCCGGCACGAGCGCACGCCCCTGCAGGATGTTGGGCAGGGCGATGAACTGAGAGCGCACCAGCCGCAGGCCGCGCAGCAGCCAGTAAGTGGCCGGCGCGAGCCGGTAGTAGACCACCAGCGGGCACTCGAGCAGGAAGGCCTCCAGCGTCGCGGTGCCCGACGCGCTGATGGCCGCGTCGGCTTCCGCCAGGCCCTCGCGCGTGCGTGAGCAGACGATCCGAACGTCCGCTTCGCCCAGGGATTCGCCGGCGAGCGCCTCGACCAGGGGACGATGCGCCTCGCGGGCCAGCAGCATGGTCAGCTGCAGCTCCGGCCGCTGCTTGCGCAGCCAGGCCGCTGTTTCGCCCAGCAGCGCGGCGTGGCGCTCGATCTCGCCGCGGCGGCTGCCGGGCAGCAGGGCGATTCGCGGCGGGCGATCGCCGCGGGCGGCCCGGCGCTGCTCGAGCAGGGGCGGGGAGGCCGAAATTTCGTCGGCCAGCGGGTGGCCGACGAAGCGGCTGGCCAGGCCGTGGGCCCGGAACAGGGCCGGTTCGAAGGGAAACAGGGTCAGCAGCAAGTCGGTGGCGCGGGCGACCGAGGCGGCTCGTCCGGGCCGCCAGGCCCAGACGGTGGGGGCGACGTACTGCACCGTGCGCTGGCCCCGGCGACGAAGGTGTCGGGCGAGGCCGAGGTTGAAATCGGGCGCGTCGATGCCGACGAAGGCGTCTGGACCCCATTCGAGGATTCGCTGCCTGAGCCGGCTGCGAAATCTGAACAGCCGGGGCAGGTGCTTGAGCACCTCGGTGAGGCCCATGACGTTGAGTTCGTCCAGGTCGAACCAGGCCTCGACGCCGGCGGCGCGCATGGCCTCGCCGGCCACGCCCGCCAGTTCGATGTCCGGTCGCCGCTCGCGCAGCCT
>JAASTB010000010.1 GCA_021767625.1 Wenzhouxiangella sp. | reverse complement strand
CGCGGCTACTACGCGGGCACAGTGCACCTGCATGAACTGTTCGCCGCCGACGAGACCGAACCGGCCCAGCGCTGGTGCGACGCGAACGCCCTGAGCATGCGAGAGGGCGAAACCGTCTGGGAGGCGATGAACGCCATGCGCCATTTCGTCGGCGAAGGCGTGGCCGTTCTCGACGCTGACGGCCGCCTGGTCGGCACGGTCTACGAATCGGACCTGATCAATGCCTACCTGGAATTGCTCGAACAGATGCGAAAGGAGGAACATGCCACGGCTTGAGCCCATCCTGGTAATGGCGCTGGCCCTGATCTCCGGCTCGACGGCGGCCGCGGAAGAAGCGCCCCTCGTCGTGGCGACCTGGGGCGGCGCCTACGAAGAAGTGCAGCGTGAGGTCCTGTTCGCGCCCTTCACCGAGACAACCGGCATTTCCGTCGAGACCATCGCCTACAACGGCGGAACCGCCGTCCTTGACCGCCAGCCGGCGCCGGACCTCGTCGACATGGCGATGAGCGAATCCCTGGCGGCCTGCGCGGAAGGCCGGCTGCAGTCGATCGAGGACCTGGAACTGCCGCCGGGCAGCGACGGCACACCGGCGAGCCGCGACTTCATCGGGGGCGCCCGCCATCGTTGTGCGCTCACCCACACGGTCTATGCCACGGTCATCGCCTACGATGCCGGCGCCTTTTCCGGGCAGCGCCCCAATCGGGTCGCCGATCTGTTCGACACCGAGACCTTTCCCGGCAAGCGCGCGCTTCGCAAGACGCCGGCGGACAACATGGAGTGGGCACTGCTGGCCAGCGGGGTTCCGCGCCAGGAACTCTACGACCTGCTGTCTACACCGCGCGGCCTGGAACTGGCCTTCCGGCGCCTGGGCGAGATTCGCGATTCGATCGTCTGGTGGGAAGCCGGCAGCGAGCCGGTCGAGTTGCTCGAATCCGGCCGGGCGGTCATGGCCTCGGGCTACAACGGGCGCTTCTTCAACGCGCGCCTGGACCCGGACAGCAGCATCGAGATCATCTGGGACGGCCAGATCCAGGAGTACCAGACCTGGGTCATCCCCTCCGCCGCGGGCCGGCCGGAGGCCGCGCGGGCCTTCATCCGCTTCGCCACGCGCACCGGCCCGCTGACCGAGCTGGCCGAGCGCCTGGCCTACGGTCCCGCCCGGCATTCCGCCGAGGCACAGGTTCGCCGCCACCCGGAAGCGGGCATCGACATGCGCCCGCACATTCCGACCCACGCCTACAACAGCGCCAACGCCATCGCCAAGGACATCGACTGGTACTCCCACACCATCGACCGCATTCGCGAACGCTTCGACGACTGGCTGCAAGGATCGAAGGACAGCGCTCAGTAGTCGGCCCGAATTCCCGCGTAGAGCCAGCGGCCCGGCAGCGGCGCGAACCCGGCCTCGACCAGGCGCTCGTCGAGCAGGTTGTTGCCCTCCACGAACAGTTCGACGCCGGACAGCCACCAACCCAGCCTCAGGTCCACCAAGGTGCCGGACTCGCCCGAGCTTCGGTCGGTGTAGCGCGCCCGCGTCGTCAATCGCAGCGCTTCGCCCAGGCGCCACACGGCGCCGCCGGTCAGCCCCAGCTCCGGGTGGTCGAGCGCGTACTTGATCTCCAGGCCGCGAGCGTCTAGCTCGGTGTCGAGCACGGTGGCGGCCATGTCGACGCGCTCCAGCCACCGGCGAGCGGGAAACCATCGCCACTCGATCTCACCGCCGCGGCTGCGGTGTCCATCGAACTGGTCGGCCTGCCACTGGACTTCGCCCGGCGAGCGGGCCCAGTCGATCAACCGGTCGGTACGGCGCTCGAATAGCGCGAGGTTCACCCGGTGCGCGCCGGCGCGAAAACGCAGGCCCGCTTCGGCGTAGTCGGACCGCTCGGGCTCGAGGTCCGGGTTGCCGAGATTGCCCGAGGTCTGCAGGAACAGTTCTGTGTAGGACGGCACGCGGGCCGAGCGCGCCACCGAGGCGAAAGCCGTCCAGTGATCGCCAATGCGATGCCGCAAGGCGATGCTGGGCAGGCCGTAGCTGCCGTAGTCACTGTAGTCGACCAGGGTGAGACCGGCCTCCAGCGCCGTGCGCTTACCCAGGGGCTGGCGGTGCACCAGCCAGGCCTGGGACTCGTCGCGGTCGTGGCGATCGAGCGCATTGGAGTCGATGCGCTCGCTTGCGTGCGATACACCGAGCGCCGTCACGCCCCCGCCCCATGAACGGCGTCCGGCCAGGCGCAATCCTTGCACCCGCGTTTCGTGGCGGTTGATGTAGGCGGTGCCGAAGACAATGGTGCGGAACCAGTCGTCGTGCTCGCGCCGCCAGGCCTGGGGACTCAGCGTCCACTCGCCGGCGCGGGTGTCGGCGGCCAGCCAGGCCGTACGGGTGCGGGTGCGCTCGCGCTGCTCGGGATAGTCGGCCGTGTAGAACTTCCAGGCGCCGAAGTCGCGGTTCTCGGCGCCCAGACCCCAACGCAGGTCCGTACGGCCGAAATCCGCCCCGCCGGTGTAGAGGCCGCGCGTGAGCTCGGCGTCCGCCCGCCGCTCGGGCAGGTGGCCATCGGTCTGCAGGTGATCGAGGCTCAGGCTATGGTCGCTGGGCCCCCAGCCGGCGGCGCCGGCGAGCGTGCCCGAGCGGGTATCGTGGCTGCCGACTCTGGCTTGCGCGGCCAGGGAAGCATCTCCGCCTTTCCGCGTGACGATATTGATCACCCCGCCGGTCGCCTTGCCGCCGTAGGCCATGGCGCCCGGACCCTTGACCACTTCGATGCGCTCGATGTGCTCGACCGGCACCGGCAGGTTGAGGTTGTGATGACCGGTCTGGGGGTCGCCCATCGGCATGCCGTCGAGCAGGATCACGGTCTGCTCGAAGCCGGTGCCGCGTATGCCGATGTCGGCCTGGACGCCCGGCTCGCCGCGGCGCTGCACATCCACTCCGGCGACGCCGGCGAGCAGGTCGGCCAGGGTGGCCGCCGGCCAGCTCTCGATCTGCTGGCGATCGATGACCGTTACCGACTGGAAGGATTCCGACAGCGTGCCGCCGGCGGGCGTGGCGCTGACCAGCAGGGGGTCGAGCGCGGCAGTCGGTTCGTCCTGGGCGCGGGCGGCTTGCTGGGAGGCGACCCCGGTGGCCAGCACCAGGGCCGCCGCGATGCGAGGAGCGGTCGTCACGCTTTTTTCTCCTTGGTCTTGTTGCGGGGAGCGAAAAGCGCGACAGTCTACCTCAAGACGGCATCAAAAGTTTACAGGGTGATCTTTCCCGTCACTCACCCTGCCCCAGCGAGAAGCCCGGCTGTCCGTCGAAGTGGCACAGGTGTTCGGTCTTGACGAAGTCGAAGCCCGCTTCCTCCAGGCGCTGCAGCAACCCGATCACGTCCGCGTGCGAGCACTCGCTTCCGGCTTCCACCCGGAAGCGGCAGCGCCAGTGGTCGGTGCAGCGGGTTTCCGGAACGCCCTCGGGCCACACCTTCACCCCTCGGTTGGTGACGAGCCGCAGCGAAAGCGGCCCTTCGCCGGCGGCGGCCACGAGTCGCTCCCCGAGTCGCGCCGGATCGCGGCCCGCCTCGTCCCAGTCGAGAAAGACATCGACGCCGACGAGGCTCTTGTGCGGCTTCTTGGCCGCCGTCTTCCAGGAACCGTCGAAGCGCGGCAGGCCGCCGGCGCGAGAGGCCGTGAGCGTCTGCGCTCCGGCGTCGAGATTCCGGCACACGCGCTCGGCGAAACTGCGCGTACCCAGCCGCTCGCGGCTGTGCCCGGGCCGGAAGATGTCGGCGGTGTGGGCACCTTCCTCGAGCGTGCGCATCCAGGCGCGCTCGATCCGTTGGGCCGTCGCCTCGTCGTCGAGGTAGCGCAGCATTTCGCAGGCGGCCAGCAGCAGGCCGGAAGGGTTGGCGACGTCCTGGCCTGCGATATCCGGCGCCGAGCCGTGCACCGCCTCGAACATCGCGAAACCGTCGCCGATATTGGCCGAACCGCCCAGGCCGACCGAGCCGGTGATCTGCGCGGCCACGTCCGAGATGATGTCGCCATAGAGATTGGGCGTGACCACCACGTCGAACTGCTCGGGCCGGTCGGCGAGCAGGGCGGTGCCGATGTCGATGATGCGATGCTCGGCGGCGATCTCCGGGTAGTCGGCGGCGATCTCGTCGAACACCCGGTGAAACAGCCCGTCGGTGACCTTCATGATGTTGTCCTTGGTCATGCAGGTCACCTTCTCGCGGCCCTGGGCGCGGGCGAGCTCGAAGGCATAGCGCACGATGCGCTCGCTGGCCGGGCGGGAGATCAGCTTCAGGCACTGCGTCACCTCCGCGGTCTGGCGGTGCTCGATGCCGGCGTAGGCGTCCTCCTCGTTCTCGCGCACGATCACCAGGTCCATCTCGGGGTGCCTCGACGGCAGCACCGGATGCCAGGACCGGCAGGGCCGCACGTTGGCGAACAGGCCCAGCGACTTGCGCAGGGTCACGTTGAGGCTCTTGTAGCCGCCACCCTGCGGCGTGGTGATCGGGCCCTTGAGCAGCACGCGCCGCTGACGGATGGCCGACCAGGCATCGTCCGGAATGCCGGAGGTCACGCCCTTCCGGTAGCAGGCCTCGCCCACTTCCACCGACTCGAAATGCACGGCCGCACCCGCCGCCTCGAGGATGGCGCAGGTCGCCTGGGTGATCTCCGGACCGATTCCGTCGCCGGGCGCCAGCGCCACGGTAGCGGTTTCCGGACGCGGCGCGCGCGGCCGCTCGAACTCGCCGGGATGGATGACTGCAGACATGCAATGGCACTCCTCTGTTGAACTGCCGAGCAGTCTAGAAAGGCCCTTGAATTAATAAAAGTTAATTTTTATTGGCCCTTGATTTGATTTTTATCTATTCTTTAGGGATGCACCTGACCCTGCACCAGTTGCTCATCTTCCGCACCGTGGCCGAGGCCGGCTCGATCGCACGCGCGGCCGAGCAGCTGCACCTGACCGCACCCACGCTGTCCATCCAGCTCAAGCAGCTCAGCGAGTCGGCCGGCATGCCGCTCTACGAGGTAGTCGGCCGACAACTCCGGTTGACCGAGGCCGGGCGCGATGTCCTCCAGGCCGCGCGCGACGTGCGCGAGCCTCTGCAGCGCCTCGAGCAGCAGCTCGCGGCCCGCAAGGGCGTCGAGCGCGGCCACCTGAGCATCGCGGCGGTGTCCACGGCCGAGTACTTCATGCCGAGACTCCTGGGCAGCTTTCAGCGTGAACACCCCGGCATCGAACTGAGCCTTCGGATCATGCCGCGCTCAGCCCTGGTCGAGCGGCTCGACGAGGGACTCGACGACTGGTACCTGATGACCCGGCCGCCGGACCGGCGAGCGCTGGCGCGCGAGCAGGTCGGCATCAACCCTCTGGTGATGATCGCCGCGCCCGACCATCCCTGGACCGAGTCCAGGGACCTGCGATTCCGTCAGGTGGCGAAAGCGCGCTTCGTGGTGCGGGAGCAGGGCTCAGGCACGCGCTCGTGGACCGCCGACTGGCTCGGGCGCTTTGGCGCCGAGCTTCGGCCCAAACTCGAGTTGGGGAGCAACGAGGCCATCAAGCAGGCGGTACGCGGCGGCTACGGTCTGGCCGTCATTTCTCTGCACGCGGTCAAGCTGGAGCTGGATGCCGGCAAACTCGTCATGCTCGACGTCCCGCACTTTCCGGCGCCGGTCTACTGGTATCTGCTGCAGAAAGCCACGCGGATCATGACGCCGGCGGCCGAAGCGTTTCGAAACCACCTGCGCCGAGCCATGCCGCCGCTCGACGCCGGCCTGGTCGAACGGCTGCAGTCGGCCGGCATGCGCTGGCCGGCCGACTGAGCACGCTTTTCGGCTTCAGAACCGGCCGCGCAGGCCGAACCCGACGTTGCGCCCCGGCAGCGGCGCGAAGTTCTTCAGGTACGAGGTATGCACCCGGGCTTCCTCGTCGAGCAGGTTCGACAGCTTGGCGAACGCCTCCAGGTCCGCTCCTCCCAGGGCGAAGAAGTAGCTGACATTGAGGTCGAGCATGTCGTAGCCGTCGGTCGGCGTCTCGTTGGGCGCCAGATCATCGGCTTCGGTCACGTGCTGGTAGTCCAGGCTGCCGCGGAAGTCGCCGCGATGCCAGTCGATGCCGGCAATGTAGCGCGCCGGCGAGATTCTCGGCAGGTTCTCGCCCGAATCGAGTTCAGCGCGAACCCAGTCATAGCCGGCGCGCAGGTCGAAGTGGCCCAGACTGGTCCGCGGCAGGTGCCAGACCGCAAGCAGTTCGCCGCCGTAGAAGGTCGCATCTTCCTGGCGGGTCTGGCGCAACGGCAGGCCGTCCATTTCCTCGCCGGTTTCGTCCAGGTAGATGAAATCGTCGATCGAGTTGTAGAACAGGCTGGCTTCCAGGTCGAAGTCTTCGCCGTGGCGATGCACGATGAAATCCAGCCCGTTGGTCACCTCTTCGTCCAGGTCGGCGTCGCCACGTTCGAAAGTGAACGTGGCCGCGTGCGGACCGTTGGCGTAGAGATCGGCCTGCGACGGCGCGCGCTGGGCGTAGGCGTAGTTCAGGGAAGACTGCCAGCGCTCGTTCATGCGCCAGAGCACGCCGGCGCTACCCGATACCGTGGTGAATGTGCGCCGCAGCGGCACTTCGTGTTCTTCCCCATGTTCTTCGCCGTGTTCGTCCTCGTGCTCGTCTTCGTGCCCGTGGCCTTCAATCAGTTCGTCGACTTCGATTTCGTTGCGCTCCAGGCGCGCGCCCAGCGTCCAGGTAAGCGGGCCCGTTCGCTTCTCCTCCAGCGCGAACACGGCCCAGGACAGCGACTCGCCATCCGGCACGTAGGCTTCTTCGCCCATCGCCGCCAGGGTTTCGTCCTCGAACTGGAATCCCAGCGCCCCGCGCCAGCCGGCAACGGGCCGGTGCTCGAGTTCGAGGCGGGCATTCCAGGCTTCGACATCGAAGACGGTGTGGGCATGTTCGTCCGCATGGTCCGGCTCGCCTTCCGCATGGCCCGATTCGACGGCGCGCTCGGCATGCGTGTAGTCGCTGTAGCTGGCGCGAAGCGTCGCACGGGTAAAGCCCGGCATGGGCTCGTTCAAGGCGCCCTTGGCATCCCAGCGCGTCTGCTCGAGGTCGATGTAGACATCCTCGCCTTCGTGCCCTTCTTCGTCGTGATCATCTTCGGAGAGCAAGGCGTAGCGGAACGCATCGACACCGTGGTCGTCGTGGTCGTGCTCGTCGTCTTCATCACCGTGCGCCGCGTGGGGTGCGGGAATGCCGTATTCAGTCTCGTACTGCTTGAGTGAAACGCCGAAAAAGCCGCGCGACCCGATCCAGCTCAGGCCGGCCGAGCCCGACCGCGACTCGACGAAACTGTTGGGCAGCGTGCCGGCATCGTCGTCGTGATCATGACCGTCGTCTTGGGCGTGGCCGGCCTCGGCCACTCCGGGAATCTCGTAATCGTCGGCATCGCGCCAGGTGCCGGAGACGTTCCATGCCCAGTTGCCGGACCCTCCGTCGAGCCGGAGCACGCCGGTACGCTCATCGGCAACCGTATTGCCGCGCAGCTCGAAGCGACCTTCCAGGGCTTCGGCGGGAACGGATTCCGGAACTCTTCCGTTGATCACGTTGACTACGCCGCCCACGGCGCCCGAGCCGAACAGGAGGGTGGCCGGACCGCGCAGGATCTCCACGCGGTCGATCAGCATCGGCTCGACGCTCACCGCGTGATCGTCGGACTGGGCCGACACGTCGACCGCCGGCAGGCTGTCTTCGAGCACCTGCACGCGCCCCCCGCCCAGGCCGCGGATGACGGGGCGCCCGGCACCGGGACCGTAGCTGGTTGAATGCACGCCGGGCTGCTGCATGAGGGTCTCGCCCAGCGTCATGCCGCGACGGTCGTCGAGTTCTTCACCGAAAAGCACGTCGATGGGCTGGGCGGAATCCAGCTTGCTGCGCGCGATCGGCAGCGCACTGACCACCACCTTTTCGAGCTCGGTACGTTCGGTATGCGACTCGGGCGCCTGTTCCGGCTCGGCATCCTGCGCCAGTGCGGCCACGGGCAAGAGGACGGCCAGCAATAGGGTCGATCGAATCATTCGGGTCTCCGTGGATGTCGACAATGAAGTGTAATGTTATATCTTTTCATTATCGGCACGAAATCCGATCCGGTCAAGACCGAGCGCACACCGCTCGGCGATACCGCCGGCTAGCGACTAGAATGCTCCCAGGCCAATCCCGCGAAAGCATCGTGAACCGAATCGAGATCCGACGCCCCGACGACTGGCACCTGCACCTGAGAGACGGCGACCTGCTGGCCGCCGTGGCCCCGGCCACCGCGCGCGTGTTCGGCCGTGCGATCGTGATGCCCAACCTCAAGCCGCCGGTGCGCACGGTGGCCGACGCCCGCGCCTACCGCGACCGCATCCTGGCCGCGCTACCCGAAGGCAGCCGCTTCGAGCCGCTGATGACGCTGTATCTCACCGAGACCACCACGCCCGAAGATGTCCGCGAGGCGGCCGAAAGCGACTTCGTGCACGCGGTCAAGTACTACCCGGCCGGCGCGACCACTAATTCCGACTCGGGCGTGCGCGACCTCGAGCGCGTCTTCCCGGTGCTCGAGGCCATGGAAAGGCACGGCGTGCCGCTCCTCATGCACGGCGAGGTCACCGACGGCGACATCGACGTCTTCGACCGCGAAGCGGTGTTCATCGATCGCCACCTCGAGAAGCTGCGCCCGCGCTTCCCGGAACTGAAGATGGTGCTCGAGCACGCGACCACGGCCGACGCAATCGACTACGTGAAGTCCGCGCCCGACCCGATCGCGGCGACCATCACCGTCCATCACCTGATGTACAACCGCAACGCCCTGTTCGAGGGCGGCCTGCGGCCGCATCACTACTGCCTGCCGCTGATCAAGCGCGAACAGCACCGCCGGGCCCTGGTCGCGGCCGCCACCAGCGGCAACGAACGCTTCTTCCTCGGCACCGACAGCGCACCGCACCCGAAGCACGCGAAGGAATCCGACTGCGGCTGCGCCGGCGTCTATTCCGCGCCGGCAGCCATCGAGCTCTACGCCGAGGTCTTCGAGGCGGCCGGCGCCCTCGACAAGCTCGAGGGCTTCGCCAGCCTGCACGGGCCCGACTTCTACGGCCTGCCGCGCCACGAAGATCGCATCGCGCTGGAAAAGCGGGAGTGGACCATGGATGCCGAGCTGACCGCCGGGGGCGAAACCATCGTCCCCCTGCGGGCCGGGGCGAGCATCGGCTGGCAGGTCAAGGACTGACGAGCACGCATGGACCCGATCATCCTGTTCTTCCTGCTCGGCCTCGCCGCCGGGCTGCTGAAATCCGAGCTGAGGCTGCCGCAGGCGGTCTACGACTTCGTTTCCATCCTGCTGCTGTTGTCGATCGGCCTGAAGGGCGGCATCGAGTTGCAGAAGCAGCCGTTCCTCGACCTGGCGCCGTCGGTGCTGGCCACGCTGATGATCGGCCTGCTGATGCCCCTGGTCGCCTTCCCTCTGCTGCACAAACTGGGGCGCTTCGCGCGGGCCGATGCTGCCTCGATCGCGGCCCATTACGGTTCGGTGAGCGTCGGCACGTATGCCGTGGCCGTTGCCTGGCTGGCCACCCGCGAGATCGGCTACGAACCCCACCTGCCGCTGCTGCTGGTCGTGCTCGAGATTCCGGCCATCCTGGTCGGCATCGTGCTCGCCCGCGGGCTGTCGAGCGACACCAAGTGGAGCGACGTCGCGCACGAAGTCTTCCTCGGCAAGGGCATCGTGCTGCTCATCGGCGGCCTGCTGATCGGCTGGCTGTCCGACCCGCAAGGGCTGAAGGCAATCGAGCCGCTGTTCATGGACCTGTTCAAGGGCATCCTGGCCATCTTCTTGCTCGAGATGGGCCTGATCGCCGCCTCGCGCGCGGGCAGCCTGAAGCGCTACGGCCTGTTCCTGATCGCCTTCGGCGTGGCCATGCCTCTGTTCGGCTCGGTCGTCGGCGCTACCACCGGCTGGTTGCTGGGCATGTCGGAAGGCGGCACCATGCTGATGGCGGTGCTGGCCGCAAGCGCCTCCTACATCGCCGTGCCCGCGGCCATGCGTATCTCGGTGCCCGAAGCCAACCCGACCCTGTCACTGACGGCCTCGCTGGGCATCACCTTCCCCTTCAACGTGCTGGTCGGCATTCCGCTTTACTGGCAGCTGGCCGATTTCATTCACCGGACCCTCTAGGGTCGAAGGAGACAAACGCCATGAGCATCCAGGAAGACTACCGGCGAAAGCTCCTGACGGTCATCACCGAAGCCGCGCTGGAGACCCACCTCACGCGCGACCTCGACAAGCTGGGCGCGCCCGGCTACACGATCACCAATGCCCGCGGGCGCGGCCAGCGCGGTGTGCGCGACGCCGGCTGGGAAGCCGACAGCAACATCCGGGTGGAAGTCATCTGCGACGACGAAACCGCGCTCAAGATCGCCCGACACCTGCGCGAGCACTACTACGACAACTACGCCATGATCCTCACGCTCTCCGACGTGGAAGTGCTGCGCCCTGAGAAATTCCGGCCGTGATTCGCCTCGGCGACAGCGAAGATGACCTGCAACGCGCCGCGGACCTGCTGCGTCGCGGAGAACTCGTCGCCGTACCCACCGAAACCGTCTACGGGCTGGCCGGCGTCGCCGACGAATCCGAAGCCGTGCGCAAGATCTTTGCCGCCAAGGGCCGCCCGGCCGATCACCCGTTGATCGTCCACCTGCCGGGCATCGAGGCCATGGACGACTGGGCCGCCGAAGTGCCCGAAGCGGCCCGCAAGCTGGCCGAAACCTTCTGGCCGGGACCGCTGACCCTGATCCTGCCGAAAGCCGGGCACGTCAACGACGTCGTCACCGGCGGCCAGCAGACGGTCGGCCTGCGCGTACCCGGTCACCCCGTCACCCTCAGGCTGCTGAAGATCCTCGACCGCGCCGTCGCCGCGCCCTCGGCCAATCGTTTCGGCCGCATCAGCCCGACCACAGCCGATCATGTCGTCAGCGAATTCGAAGGCCGCGACAGCGTCGCCGCCGTGATCGACGGCGGCCCCTGCAACGTCGGCGTCGAATCGACCATCGTCGACTGCAGCGGAGCCCTTCCGCGGGTTCTTCGCCCCGGCATGATCAGCATCGAACAGCTTGCAGCCGTGCTGGGTGACACACCGAACCTGGCCGGCGAGTCGGAAGGCCCGAGAGCTTCCGGTCGATTGCCGTCGCACTACGCGCCCGAAACGAAGGTCGAGCTCGTCGATGCAGAAGCCCTTGTTCGACCCGACCCCGATGCGGCCGTCCTCGCCCTTGGGGACACACCAGACCCCGGCGGCTTCAAAGCGTGGCTGTCGCTGCCAGACGATCCGGCAGACTACGCGCGTGGCCTTTACGCCGCGCTGCGCCAGCTGGATGCTCGAGGTGCCGAGCGAATCCTCGTGCAACGCCCGCCAGCAGCGCCGGCGTGGTCCGCCGTTCAAGATCGCCTGAAAAGGGCCACAGCCTGATCGAAACGAAAAGGCGCTGATGTCGCTTCGGTCCTGCCGGAACCCACGACCCCAGGGAGCCTCGACCCAATTCCCCTTGTCTGGACTTTCGGACTTGCCCCCGGCTCCCTCTTCGCAGCCGCAAGTCAGCCCAACGCCACCAGTAAGGCAAGGCAGGAAACGCCCACCGCCAGGGCCGACAGCACGAGCGAAGCGAGACCGAGCGTGCGCCCCAGTCGTCCGTCACGGCGCGCCTCGCGCCGGCCGCCGGCAGCATTTTCAAATCCACCCAGACGATAGCCACGTCGCGGCACGGTCTCGATTACGGGTTCGTCAATGCCCAGACGCTGGAAGTGACGACGCAGTCTGGAGATGATCACCGTCAGGGCGTCCTCGCAGACGTCGCCCTGGCCCCAGACGGCATCGAGCAAGTCGTTTCTTGCCATGACCCGGCCTGCCTCGGCGCGTAGCAGGGCGGCCAGCACTTCGGATTCGCGCGGCGCGAGATGGCGGCTCCGGCCGCCGCGGGCGAGCGTACGCGAGTGTCGATCGAACGCCAACTCCAGCCGTTCGAGCAGCGGGTGTTCCGGCCCCGCCAGAGAAGAGATGTCATTCACACTGCAATTCCCCACCTGTGATTCATCCCTTGTTTCAGGCCATTTCTAGCGGCTTCTCGCCACGATGGCAAGCGTTTCCGGTATCAAGGGGCCGGCCCTTATACTCGGCGAGAGGTTGACCCGGAGCACGTCTTGCGCCACCCGCAGCACGACCAACGCGATCTCTACCCCGACGCGCTGCGCGCGCTGGCGCTGATGGTCGTGGTCTTCGGCCATTGGTTCGCCACCCTGCCCCGGCTCGAGGCCGGGCGCCTGGCGGCCACCGACCACCTGCTCGACGTCTGGATTCCGGCAGCCTTCCTGACCTGGGCCGTCCAGGTCGTTCCCTTGTTCGTCTTCGTTTCCGCCGCGGTCAGCACCCGGGGCGTCGCCCGCCGGGCGCACCGCGGCCACTCCCAGCTCCAATGGTGGGGCGGACGCGCGCTTCGACTGGCAAGGCCCACGGTGACCTATATGGCGGCGCTGACCTTGATGCTCGGCATCGCCCAGTTCACCGGCGGAAGGTTTCTGGGTACCTTCGAGGGTTCACTGACCATCCACCTGTGGTTCCTGGTCATGCTGCTGTCCGTCCAGGCCCTGCTGCCGCTGAGCGTGGCGGCCGACCGACGGTTCGGACTGGGCGCCGTGCTCGGCCTGATCGTGCTGGCCGCCCTGGTCGACATCTTCCGTGCCGGCGCACTCTGGCCCACGCAATGGCTCGCCCTGGGCGCACGCGTGACTGGCTCGGACGGCGGCATCGGCTGGCTCAACGCCTTCGTCGTCTGGCTGCTACCGCAGCAGCTCGGCATCGCCTGGCAGCGAGGGCGCTTCAAGGGCGCCATCACCGGCCTGCTGCTGTTCATGCTGGGTGCCGGCTGGCTGCTGGCCTCGATGCTGAGCGGCTATCCCGTCGGCATGATCGGCCAGGACCTCGAAGGCAACAGCAACATGCTGCCACCCACGCTGGCCCTCGTCGGGGTGATGTGGCTGCAGGTCGGCCTCGTGCTGCTGTGCGAACGCCCGGCGAGATGGCTGCTCGACCGCGAGCGCCTGGCCGGAATCGTCGCCTTCCTGGGCGCCTTCGGCATGCCGCTGTATCTGTGGCACAAGCTGGCCGAACTGCCAGCCGCCTGGCTGGGCGAGATCATCGGCGCACCCATCGACGCGGGCACACCCGGCGATCCGGGCTTTTGGAGCGGCCGGCTGTGGTGGCTCGGCCTCTGCCTGCTGATGGTCGTGCCGGTACTGGCCGTCGTGGCCTGGATAGAAGCACGAAGGCGGGCGAGTATCCCGCACACCGACTCGGCTCCCGCCGTCCTGGCCGGGGGTGCTGCCCTGATGGCGGGACTGGTGAGCGCGCTGGCACTGGGGGCGGTTCCGGGATCGATCATCGGCCTGGTCGGCGTTTCCCTTGCTTCCCTCTTGCTCAGAAGTCGCCGACAAGACGCATGAACCTGTGTTGCAAACCACGGTCGCGCTGAACAACAATGCTACCGGGGACATCATTACCGACAAGACTACCAATGAATTTCACGACTGCCCTGCTCCGCGCAGCCTGGCTTGCTTGCCTGCTGTCGCTTCTGACCGCCTGCGTGACCGATCCGTTCATCGACACTCGCCCTGACGATCTCGCTGCGCTCCCGCAGGACTATGGCGTCGTCGCGGTGCAGGTCACGAACAATGCAGAGCGCCTGAGCCCGACCCTCGATACATGGACGGCCGCCCACATCGTCGACCTGGACAACACGGAAAACAGGTTTCGCCTGGAACCGGCCGGCACCGGCCTGCTCGGCAGCCGAGTATTCGTCGGCGCCCTTCCGCCCGGCCACTACCGCATGTACAACATGTACAGTTCAGCGGTCTTGGGTGACGTCAGCGTGTGGATGCACGGCCCGATTCCCAGAAGCCTCGGAACCTTCCGGATCGAGGCAAATCACCTGACCAGCCTGGGCACCGTGGTGTTCCAGCCCCTGGGTAAGTTCGAGGCCGATGGCGAATCCCGTACCGCCCACGTTTTCGCTCGCCTCGACGAGCAGGAAGACCTGCTCGGCTTCGTCGAGACCGCCACGCCGGAACTCATTGCAGATCTGGACGAGGGCATCCACGGCTGGCAGTTCGACAGCAATTCGAGGCAGCGGGCCGAGCTCGCCGAGCGAATCGAGGAGTTCGCGGTCGGCACCTCGCACCACTGGCTCGATGACGGCCGCGTCGCCATGACCGGTCCGATGGGCTCCATTCTCTTGCGGGAAGGACTGTCGGACTGGCGCCGCATAGACACCGGTTTCACCCAGCAGCTGTCAACCCTTGTGGACACCGGACACGGTTACATCGCCGCCGGAGAACGCGGCCTGGTCTTGCAGGCCGATTCCCTCGACGGAGAATGGTCCGCAGTGCCCGGCCCCGGCAACCAGGCAGCCATCGAATGGATCGGCTCCATGGAGAACGGCTCGCTCTACGCCATCGCTCAGGCCGGCGACACGACCACGCTCTTCCACGTCGAGGCGGAAAGCCGTCAGTGGAAACCCGTCCTGGACTTTCACTACGAGCAGGGAATCTTCTTCACCGGGCGCGGAGAGGTGCATGCCCGGAAGCTTGCGGGCGACCGCCTCGTTACGTTCGCCGACGGCCGCAGGCTGGTACTCGATGACTCCGGCGGCATTCTCGAGGACCAGGAAGACCGGCACATCTTCTTCCTGGTCACGCAACCCGATGGGGTGACGCTCGCCCTTCCCGGCAGCGCCTGGTCAGGCGTTGGCGACCAACTCTACAGTCACGACGTCGGCGCGAGCTGGAAAGAAGCTCCCGACGACTGGCCAAGAGAATCGGATCGTTTCGACAAGGGCGCCATGGTGCTCGTTCTGCCCGACGGCAACACCATGGCGTTCAGCCACAAGGGCGAATACAACGACTTCCTGAAGCGCTGGAAGTACGAGGACAACCCGCGCCTGAGAGTCTCGGGCCCGGACGGGAATATCCTCGAGTGGGGTGTCGAAATCGAGGAACAGTGCTCACGCATGCTCCCCCAGATTTCGACGGCGGAACGCGTCTTTGCTCGCTGCGACGATGGCCGCTTGATGGTTTCCGTAGACCGTGGTCAATCCTGGATCGAGGATTTCGCGCCCGGCCGCATCGAAAGGCCCGCGCCGGAAGATCAGGACGACGACGGCACCATCTAGTGTTCCCCGTCGCTTATTCCGTAACCTATTGCGAGCCGCTGCAGGCTTCCCCGCCGGCCGCGGCCCACCAGGCCATCGCTTGGCGGTAGGCGGCCGGCGCCGACGACGCGTGGTGCTCGTCCTCCAGGGCCTGCACCGACAATGCAAGCGAACCGGCTTCCCGCCCCCGCCAATGCTCCAGCCACTGGTCCAGGGCGATGCGGAACGGTTCCTGGTCCTCGCTCGCTCGGGTGATCAACAGCGGCGTCGGATCCTGTCGAGCGGCAGGCTCCAGATCGATGAAGAACTCGACATTGCGGTGCAGTGCCGGATTGATCGACAGGTAGGCACCGAACAGGTCTGGCCGAGCCAGAGCCGTGTACAGGGTGAATTGTCCACCGAGGGACTGGCCGAGCACCAGGCTACGATCGTGGTCTACACGGTAGTCCCGGTTGATCTTCGGGATCAGCTCATCGGAAAGGAAACGCTGGTAGGCGTCGGCCCCGCCGTAGTAATCCGGATCGGGCGCCGGAGCCGTGTAGTCGGTGGACCGCATGTTGCCGTTGGCATAGCCGAGGCCGCCGTAGGAAATGCCGACCAGTACCGCGGGCGGCGCCAACTCGTCGATTTCCATCATCAAATGCAGCGGGGCCAGCATCGGAAACAGGATGCCCCCGTCGAGCATGTAGACCACCGGCCAGTCGCACTCCGACTCGGCGTACTCCCGCGGCAGCCGCACGTAGACATGGAAATCACGCTCGAGGGTCTCGGAACGAATGGTGAAGTTCTCGACCGGGCCCATGCCGAAAAGGCGATCGAGCGGCGGGGACTCCCCAGACGTCGACGGGCCAGCCAACGCCAGGCGGCACAAGGCGAGCGAGATCAGCGCGACGGTGCAAATGGTGCAAATGCTGCGGTTCATGATCCACCTGTCGGAAAGCTGCGGCCCGGGTCGCATTTTCCGGCGACCCGGGCCTGCCTGGCAACCTTTCTGGGGATCACCCCGTCCCGAACAGCGGAAATCAGTCGCCGTCTTCTTCTTCCCCGATTCTCGGTGCGGGCAACTCCTGACCGCCCTGGTACAGCGTCAGGCCGGTCGCATGGCCGGCTTCGGGCAGGTCGAAGACGATGTCGGCGCCGATCTCGTCGTTGAAGAACTTGACCGGCGATTCGGCTTCCATCGACACGGCCGGCTGGCCGGTAGCCTGGATCTCCATGCCGCCGTCGACCACGCGCACCGCCAGGATGAAGTTCGGCATCAGTTCGTAGCGCCCGGTCAGGCGCTGCAGGTGTTCCTCGGAGACCTCGGAGGCTTCACGTTCCCACACCTCGTCGCTTTCGCGCACGGCCCGCTCCGGCTCCCCGCCCCAACCCTGGTGCAGGGCCACGGCCTCGATGGATCCGTTCTCGTCGCGCTCGACGGAGAACCAGCTCAGCGACTGGTCGAACACGAGCCGGTCACCCTCGACCGGAATCACCTGAAACTCACCGCCACCCTGGCGCCGGCTGATCAGCTTGCCGTCTTCGACACGCAGGGTGCGAACCGTTTCCTCGTCGATGCGATAGGTGCCCTGGAATTCCTGCAGCGCTTCAGCCGGCAGGTCCAATTCCGGCAGTTCGCCCGGATAGGCCTTGTCCATGGCCAGGCCGGCCAGGCGCAGCGTGACATCCTGCGTCGACCAACCCGGACCGGCGCGATTGGTCAGAAGGACGATCGAGAGCTCTTCCTCGGGCAACCAGAAAGCAAAGGTCGTGAAGCCGTTGATACCGCCGCCGTGGTGGATGACCGGATGCCCCATCCAGTCGGCCATCATCAGGCCGTAGCCGTAGCTCTGGCCGTTGCGAACGTCGGCGGCCACCTCGTCGGCGCTGATCATGCGCTCGTAGAGTTCCTCATCCAGCACTTCACCGCCGTGCAGGGCACGCTGCCAGCGATCGACGTCGATGGCGGTCGACATCAACGATCCGGCCGCGTGCGGCTGCGTCATCGACAGGAAGCCGGCGTTCTCGGGCTCCTCCGCCGTCCCCGCGTAGCCGGGCACGCGCCCCGGAAGCACGGTCGTGTCGGCGTAGGCATCGGTCGAATCGATGCCCAGCGGGGCCAGGAGTCGTTCGCGAATGAACTCGTTCCAGGGCTGGTCGGTGACCTGCTCGATGATGGCCCCGAGCAGCACATAGCCGGAGTTGTTGTAGGACCAGCTCTCGCCGGGCGCAAAGTCGACGGGCTCATCGGCAAACACCGCGACCAACTCCTCGGTGCTGAGGTCACGGCGAATCCGTTCGTCGGCCATGTAACCTTCGATGCTCGTGTAGCTCTTGATTCCGGATGTGTGGTTGAGCAGCTGGTGCACGGTCACGTCGCCCGCTGGAAAATCCGGCAGGAACTTCGACAGGGGGTCGTCGAGGGCAAGCTTGCCGTCCTGCACCAGGGCCAGGATCGCGGCAGCCGTGTACTGTTTCGTCACCGATGCCAGGCGCAGGATGTGATCCCTCTCCATCGGCACACCCAGTTCCAGACTGGCCATTCCGAAAGCCTCGTTGAACACGACCTCTCCGTCCCGGCTGACGACGGCCACCGCGCCGGGGGTGTGGTCGGTGTAGATCGACCCGAGCATGTCGCGTGCCCGGTCGGCAAAGTCCTCGTCGGCCCGAGCCAGGCCCGGTACGGCAACGAAAGCAGCGGCAAGAATGCCTGCGGCAATCCGGTTCATTCGGTTCTCCCAGGTTGAATTCGACGATAGGAGACCGTAATCGAATCGCCCTCGATTGCGCGCGTGCCGGAAGTCACCATGCAGACCGGCGAAGGCATTCGAACCGCAACTGAGAAGCTTTCGACACCCCCTGCGTCCTGTCGATTGGGTGCCCGGTCACGCGTGCACCACCACTCGACTCGACATGGAGGGGCCGATGAAACAACTGACACTCTTTACGCTCCTGGTCGCCCTGGTAGTGGGCGCCCCCGCTGCGGCGCAGGGCGGCTCCGGGGTACTAGTCAATGGCCAGCCCATCGGCGAGGCCGCCGTCCACGCGCTGGAACAGATCTATAGAACGACCGTGCCCGACGGGCGTTACTGGTACGACCCGGTCTCCGGACTGTGGGGCCTCGAGGGCGGCCCGGGCATCGGCCAGATCGCACCGGGCATGAAGCTGGGCGGCCGATTGTCCGCCCGCGCCTCCGGCTCGCGAACCGGCGTGTTCGTCAACGGTCGGGAGATCCACTACTCCGAGCTGGCATTTCTCCAGCGGCTCTACGGCAGCGTCCGGCCCGGCCGCTACTGGCTCGATCATCGCGGCATCGCCGGTTTCGAAGGTGGTCCGCCCCAGTTCAACCTGCGTGCGGCTGCATCGGGAGGGTCCGGCTACAACCGCAACACGCCGGGCGGCAGCCTGATGAGCGACGGCAACTGCAGCGGCTACCTGCACCCGGACGGCGCGACCGTCCTCGGCGGCAACTGCTGAGTGCCCTGACCGATATCGAGAGACGCTCCCATGAAAAAAGAACTGTTGTTTGCCGCCACCCTTTTCGCAACCGCTTGCGGCATCGCCCAGGCCCAGCTCGCCCCGTTCCTTGTCACGACCGTGGACGACAGCGGTCCGGGCACGCTTCGTCAGGCAATCGTCGACGCCAACGGCACCGTCGGTCAGAACACGATCGCGTTCGACATTCCCGGCTCCGGTCCCCACGTGATCCAGCCGATCACGCCGCTGCCCGACATCACCGACGCCGTCTTCATCGACGGCTACTCCCAGCCCGGCAGCGCGCCGAACTCGGCGACCGTGGGCGACAACGCCGACATCCGCATCCTGCTGGACGGAAGCGCGCTGGTGAACTCGATTGGCGACAACGAGACCGGCCTGGTGTTCCGAACGGTCGGCGGACTGGTCACGGGGCTGTCGATCGTGAATTTCGCCGACGCCGGAATCCGGATCGAGAAGCCGAATCCGCTCGATCCCCCGCTGGTGACCGACTGCAACGTTTTCGGCAACTACATCGGGGTACTACCCGACGGCTCGACCGCTGGCGGCAACGGCGACGGTATCGTCATCACCTTCGGCGCGCGCGGCAATATCATCGGTGGGCCTGCACCGCTACAGCAGAACCTGATCTCGGGCAACGCGGTTCGCGCGATGATCATGGATTCACGCGGCAACCGGATACAGGGCAACCTGGTCGGCCTGAATGCCGCCGGCGACGCGGCCGTGGGCGGGGGCGCAGGTATCTTCATGCTCCTGAGCGGCAATGCCGACGGCGACGATACGCTGATCGGCGGCGACACGCCGGAGGCCGGCAACGTTCTGTCGGGGATCGGCACGGCGATACTGGTTAGCGGCAATCCGGCGGACCCGGCAGCCGGCATCCGCATCGGCCACAACCGAATCGGTGTCAGCGACGACGGTAGCGCGTCCGTGCCCAATCCCCTGGGCTCGGGAATCGTTCTGTCCGACACGCTCGGTGCCGAAATCCACGACAACACCATTGCCGCGAGCCTGAACGGCATATCCCTGGCCCAGGGGGTGACGAACACATCGGTTGCCGACAACCTGATCGGGCCGTTCATCGACGGCGGCAACGACATCGGTTTGCAGATCACCAACGGAGCTCGCAACAATCGGATCGGTACCGCCGGCGAAGGCAATACCATCCGCTTCAGTCGTTTTGCGGGCGTGAGTATCCAGGGCGCCGACACGGTCGGCAACCGGCTCCAAGGCAACCGAATCCACGACAACGGCCTGCTCGGCGTCGACCTGGGCAATGCCGACTCCGGCCCCACGCCGAACGATCCAGACGATGCCGATGCCGGCGGCAACGGCCTCATCAATTACCCCCTCATCACCGACGCACAGGTCGGCAACGGCCAGTGGACCGCAACGCTCGAATACCGGGGCGCGCCCGGCATCGACCTGACCTTCGAACTGTTCGCCGGCACCGAATGCGATGCTTCCGGATTCGGCGAGGGAGAGCGGCCCATCGGCAGGGTCGCCGCCACGACCGATGGCTCGGGCTCGGCCGTGGTATCGGCCAGTTTCCCCGAGCCACCGCCGGGCTTCGCCGTGCTCACCGCCAACGCCAGCGACAGCGCCGGCAACACCTCGGAATTCGGCCCCTGCGGCTTTCCGGTCGGGCAGCCGCCGCTCGACGCCGTGGCCGTGTCGGTCGACTCCCCCGGCACGCTGGCCGCCCTGGGCTTGCTCCTGTGCCTGGTCGGCCTGATCCGCCTGCGCGCAGCAGCCTGACCCGGTCCCGGCGCGGG
>JAASTB010000153.1 GCA_021767625.1 Wenzhouxiangella sp. | reverse complement strand
TTGTAGAGCTTGCCTTCGGCCACCATGTCGACATGCCGCACGATGCGGTGGCCCGCCGAATAGCGAACCAGGTAGATGTTGAGGCGTTTGGACCGGAAGAGAATCCGGGTTTTGACCAGGTCTTGCATGGGGCAAACGTTCAGTACTCGGAGCCTCATCGTCGCACGCTGCTGAGCCCCTGTCGACGGGCGCTTGTCCGACCGGGAGCCGGCGACCGGTTTCGCACCCGTTGTCCAGACGCGGCAGCGACATGATAAGTTTCGATGCAGTCGCCATCGAATGGAGCCAGGTCGGCAATGAGCAACGCCCCGGAGCGTTCGGTTCTTGCCCGGGGCCGCCACGCCCTGGAACTGGGAGCGCTGCGCGCGCTCTCGGTCGTGCTTCACGCCGCTCCTCGCTCGGCCGCCCTGGCCCTCGGCGGCTGGATCGGCCGCGTTGCCTGGGCGCTTCGAGTGCGCCGCCGGCGTGTCATGGAAAATCTGGCGATTGCCTTCCCCCAATCCGACGAAAACGAGAGGAAGCGGATTGGTCAGGAATCGGCACGGAATTTCGGTCGGACCGTCGCGGAGTTTCTTCGATTTCCGGGCGGCGACCGGGCCGCTGTGGGCGAGCTAGTGGAGATCCGCGGCCTCGACCCCCCTGCTTCGACTTGAGGACGAAGGCAAGAGCGCCGCACTCGTCACCGCCCATCTCGGGGCCTGGGCCCTGTACGTCGCCGCCCTCGCCTCCGCCGGCGTGCGACCGGCACTGCTGGTCGGCAAGCAGACCAATCCCGGCGTCGACCAGCTCATCCTCGAGCTTCCGGGTAACGCGGTCACCTTCATTTCCAAGGGGCGCTCTGCGCCGCGCCACATGCTCGAGGCGATCCGCTCTGGCCGCCTGATGGTCATGGTCGCCGACCACTATTCCTCCGACCAGAAAGTGCGTGTCGATTTCATGGGCAAGGCCGCCTACACACTCCCCCTGCCCGGCGCCCTGGTCGAAAAGCACGGACTGGCGCTGTTCCGGATGACCGGCCGACGCATCGACGGCGGCCGGCATGTCGTCGACATCACGCCGATTCCTCTCGAAGAGATCAGTGACCGGGAAGAAATGCGCGTACATGTAGCCCAGCGAATGAACCTGGCGCTGGGCAAGGCGATTCGGGATTGTCCCGAACAGTATTTCTGGTATCACAACCGCTGGAAACACCGCCAGCGTTAGACCAACCCGACCGATCGGGTTCGAGGTTCTTTCCGCCTGCCCTCGCATACACTCGAATGGCAATTGACGCGAGTGCCCGGACTCGGTGCTCAGGGCTGAAATCGGTCAGTAAAGATGCGACTCCGGAAATTGCCGAAATAGCCGAAAACAGCCGTGCTCGAAGTCAAAGCACCGGTCCGGCAGGGCTGGCCGTAGGCCGGATCGATGGTCCCGGGCTGGCTGTTGACCCACCCGGGTTGCTGGGTTTCGCAGATGGTATACGTCCGCCCCGAAATCAGCCCCGGAAACGACACACGGATCCCCAAATCCCCGTTGGCGTTCGCGTTCTCGACGCTGGTAGCACCTTGCGCGACCTGGCTGCCTGAGTCGTCGTAGACGGTGAATTGCCATCCGGTCAACGCATTGCCCGATGGTGGCGCGCCAGGGCCGAAATTGAGCTCGTCGTTCGTTCCGTCCCGATCGAGATCGTGATACTTGATCACTCGAAGCGTGTAAATATCAGGTTCTTCTACGGTGATCTGCACGGTGTCGGAATCTGTGGCGCCCGCCTCGTCCGTAACGGTCAACACCACCTCATGTACGCCGACGGGAAAGGTGAAGGACGTGATCGCACCCGTCGCGATCTGCGTTCCGTTCTGGGTCCAGACATGGTCGCTGGACTCAAGCGCTCCGTCCGGATCCGAACTACCGGTACCATCGAGCGCAACCAATTCCCCGCCGGAATTGTCCGCGTCGAGGACCGTCTGGTCCGGACCAGCGTTCGCAACCGGGGCTGCATTGTCCAGGAAGTTTCCGAAGTAGCGAGTGATACTCGTCGTGGAACTGAAAGTGACGGTCTCGCAAGGCTCGCCGTAGGTCGAATCGACCGTCCCGGGCTGGGTGTTTACCCAATCAGCCTGCTGAGTCTCGCAAATGGTGTAGGTCTGGCCCGAAATCAGATCCGGAAAGGAGACACGAAGACCCAGGTCGCCGTTCGCGCCCGGATTCTCGAGGCTCGTCACGCCCTGCGCGACCTGGCTGCCCGAGCCGTCGTAGACCGTGAATTCCCATCCGGTCAATGCATTACCCGACTGCGGATCCCCCGGACTGGTATTGAGTTCGTCATTCGTGCCGTCCTGGTCCAGATCGTTGTACTTGATGATCCGCAATTCGTAAGTGTCCCCGGCCTGCACTACAGACGCGACGAGCGTGGCGATGCAGATCAGGGCCAGTCGCCCGATCAGGGATCGAATCCAGTGGATGAATGGCCGAGGCACTGCGCTGGCAGGATGCATCGCGGCTTCGGCTGCAACAGTAGCCGCCGATCCGTGCGAATGCATCGGCCGCTGGTTTGTTGGAAACAATGACATTCCATCCTCCTTCATGATCGTCTCCTCCAGGTCGAGAGTCGGCTCCGAGAAACTTCGGCCGATTTTCCGGGCGGCCGCCATCGGAATCCATCAGAAGTTGTGAAAGATCATGAAAAAGGAACAACCCCTTCTATTTTCAGCATATTTCGACCAATCAGCCGCACGACCCGATCCCGGGCTTCAGATTGGCGCAATACTGTTTCCCGGCAATCATTTCCGCGTAGCCAACTGGTCCAACAAGTCACCCAGCAAACGAAGATGCCCGCGCGCCTGGCTGACGCAAGACGCGACCCTGGCTCGCTGCTCGCCACTGAGCAGCTGCTTCCGCTCATCCCCGAACATGATGTCGTATATGACCCTGAGCAGATCCCGGGGTCGCTCGATGATATGCCCATCCAGCCCCAAGTGCTCGAACACTAAGCGGGCCTTGCCGGCCGGGTTCACAAGAAATGTCGTCGAGCCGCAGGCCAGCCCGACCAGCCCGAAATGAAGCCGGCTCGTGAAGATCCAACGGCTGTACTGAGCTAGCGTCGTCATCTCCTGAACGTTTGTGTATTGCCGCCTCTCGAACGCCTTTCCCTTCAGGGCGTTCTTCAGCGAATTCTCCTTGCCTTGCCCATTCCCGATGCTCAGGTCGACATCAACGGCCCTTGTGCGCGAGATGAGGCCGGCCAGTGCAAAGGCGGCGTAACAGAAAGGTTTGTTCCTGGTGCCGGACAACTCCAGGCTGATCAGGTCCCGGCGCTGCAGTCCAGACGGGTTTGCACCCACGGTCCAGACCAGGTCGGGAAACACCTCGAACGCCTTCACGCCGGCCTCGTCCGCAAGTTTGCAGTCCTCGGGATTCCGGAACGAGACGAAATCGGCCTCCCGTAACAGCCGTTTCTGGTGGTCGCCCAGGTGGGCGTAGCGTGAGTTGAGGTCGCCGCCGACGGATATGGCATAGAGCGGAACACCCTTGTGCAGCTTGGCGTCGATGAGTTCGCCTAGATCTCTTTCGAGTGCCTGATTGGCCTTCACTTCGAGAAAAATGCCGCCGCCACCGTAGACCAGGCAGTCGGACCAGCTGACGAGATCCCGGACACTGTGGACGGTGTCGAGGCCGGCCGCGTCGGCAACACCGTCATCCAGCCCATAGAGCCGCACATCGTGGCCTTTCCCGAGAAGGTGCTGGCCGATCAACACGCCCATGAGATCGTCCCCGAAATTTCCGTGCTTGTAGTATCCGAACAGTCCGATCTTCATGTCGTCGTCGCGCACTCCATTCGACCACCTCTACGCCCGGCACCCGGCACGGCCGCCCTCGCAAAACACTCGGCCGGCGAATCCTGCAGAGCAAGGCCCCGGGCACCCTTGCCTGGTCCGGGTCTGCTTAGAATTCTAGGTCATCCTCAACTGTGCGCTTCGCGCAGAGCTGTTCAGACGCGCCCTGGACGGGAAAAGGGGGCAGGAGTGCGAAAGGGGGCAGCTCCCGGTTTTTTCCAGCGCGAATCTTCGCTATCCTCGGTCAATCCGCCCATAGAAGCATGGCCTGGGGAGATTCATGAAGAGGTTGCTGTTGCTCATCGTCGTCGGTCTGGTCGTGGTGGCCGTCGGCGTCAACTGGTACTACACCCGCCAGGTGCGGGACCAGCTCGATCAAATGGCCAATGCGGTCAGCATGTTCGGCACATTGTCGTACGACAACGTCCGCCTGTCGCCGGGAGGCGCGGTCAACATCAACGACCTCTCATTTCAGCTGCACCAGGGCCGCGGTGGCATCGACGTCGGGCGTATCTCGCTGCAGACCGCCAACCTGCTGGCCCTGTTCACCCTCGAGGGCAAACTCGAAAGCGGCCGGCTTCCGGAGTCCCTGGGAGTAAGCGTCAAGGATGTCCGGTTTCCGCTCGACGGCGCGCTCGCGAGCATGTCGCGCCAGATGCCGGGCGGCACATCGCCGGCATTCGCCTCGGGCGTGCCGTTCGACGCTGCCGGCTGCGACGGGCGCACGCAGTTCAGCGCGAACGACCTGATGCACATGGACTACTTCGACATCCGCGCCGACGTCGAGGTCCACTACCAGCTGATCGACGACGGCAACCGCCTGCGGATCTATGCCAGCGCGCGCACCTACGACGCCAGCGCAATCCACCTGGACGCCACGATCGACCTGGCGGCGGGCTCGCTGTCGACCTTCGACCTGGCGCGTTCGATGGAAAACGCACGACTGAGTTCGTTTTCGCTGGAATACGAGGACCTCGGCTACTACGAACGCATGCTGGCCTTCTGCGCCGAAGAAATGGACATGAGTCGATCGGAGTACGTTGCTCATCACCTC
This sequence comes from Wenzhouxiangella sp., assembly GCA_021767625.1. Classification (GTDB taxonomy): domain Bacteria; phylum Pseudomonadota; class Gammaproteobacteria; order Xanthomonadales; family Wenzhouxiangellaceae; genus Wenzhouxiangella. The sequence continues at coordinate 912 of JAASTB010000153.1, read as the reverse complement.
GAGGCCTGGAAGCAGGCTTGGGCGCGCTTCAATGCAGAACCCGGCCCGGACATGGTCGCTGCCTACGAGTCCTTCCTGAACGACCCGAAACAGATCAGCGTGAGAAGCGATGCCGAAACCAGCGTGTCCTTCGACGGCGTCGAGAACTACACCATGTCCGGCCTGCTCGAGCGCATGAACGTACGGCTCGTGGTCAACTACGGCGAGCCGCAGCCGCTGGACATCAAGGCGCCCGAGTCACCACGCCAACGCATCGCCTCCGCTCCAACGCCGGCCTCCGATCCGGAACCGGCCTCCGCTGAAGCGCCGACCGGTACGCAGAGCACGGCCGCGTCGTCCGAACCGGACAGCTCAATGACGCCCGCCCAGGACGAAAGCGCCGACACCGGGGCAACGGAAGAAACGACGGCCGAATCGAGATCGCGCTGGGTCAAGGTCGAACCCGAGGAACTCGACGCCTACCGCAACGATCGCGTGCGTATCCGGATGCGCTCCGGCGACAGCTACGCCGGCCGGCTGGAAAGAGTCGATGCCGACAACGTCCACATCCGCGTCGAGGGCGTCGGCGGCTTCTACATCCGCCCGCTCGCACTCGAGGATATCCTGGAAGTGGAAGTGCTCAGTCGGTCCTGAGACCGGGACACCTCAGTCCCACCAGAGCCCCACGGCATGGTGCGTTCGGAGCCAGCGACCCAGCACCTGCAGGCCGAAGTCCTCGTCATCGGGATCGAGCCCGTCGAGCAATTGCTTCATGTCGTCCGGCAGGCCGCGACCGGTTTCTTCGAACTGTTCGGCCGCTTCGGCCATCTCCCCGAAGCCCTGGTCGACGATGTCGGGGCAGAACGCGTAGATCTCGCGCGCGAAGGCTTCGACATCATCGTCCAGGCGATCGAACTGCACGGTAAAGCTCCC
>JAASTB010000152.1 GCA_021767625.1 Wenzhouxiangella sp. | reverse complement strand
TCGACAGCAACGGCGAGCTGCGCGCGGTGGGCAATGTCTGGGGCGACGATGCGCCGACGACCGACGGTTCGACCTTCCAGGGCGGCAACGCCGACCTGTTCACGGTGACCCTCGGCGACGAGGGCCAGAGCCTCCTCCAGGCCGGCTACGTCGGAACCGCCGGCGACGAATTCCTCGAGCACCGGCTGGCGTTGGGCGACGACGGTACCTTGCACGCGGCAGGCGCGACCAACGCCACGACGTTTCCCGTCATAAACGCCTACCGACCCGTTGCCGGGGCGGGCAAGAACAGCCACGGCGTGGTGATGGAATTCTCGTCGGGCGGCCAGCTCGTCTTCTCGAGCTACGTGGCCGGCGACGGCAGCGGCGAGGAGACCGCCTTCGTCGCGGGCCCCGACGCAGGGGATCGGGTGTACCTGACCGGGCGCACCCGTTCGAACGACATCGCCGCAACGGCCGACGCCTTCCAGCCGGCCAATGCCGGCGGCCAGGACGCCTACATCCAGATCCTCGGCCCGGGCGGCAATCTGCTCTACGCGTCATTCATCGGCGGCAGCGGTGACGACTACGGCCGCTACATCGCTCACAGCGACATCTCCAGGCGATTGTTCGTGGCCATGGAGACCAACTCGCCGGACCTGCCGGTCTTTCCGGGCGCCGCCAACGGCAGTCTTCATCCAGCCGGCGAGGATGTATTCGTGGCCGCCTTTTCCGTACCCGAAGCCGGCCGTTCGTCGTCGAGCCCCGAACCCGCCTTTTCCTTCGGTCATCCGCAGCCCTGGGGCAACCCTCTCAATGCCGTGGCATTCTCTCCGGACGACCTCAACGGCTGGGCGGTCGGGATCGGGGGCACGGTCGTGCGAACTGTGGACGGCGGTGACAACTGGACGCCGGTACCCGGCACGTGGAACCGCCTGCCCGACCTGATGGACGTGATGGCGCTCGACGCCCAATCGGTCGTCGCGGCCGGCGGCGGCGCGGGCGTCTACGTCTCCGACGACGGCGGCATGACCTGGCAGGCAGCCGATATCGAGATTGCCACGCGCATGAACCACCTGGCACGCATCGGCGACCGATTGATTGTGGCCGGTGACCGCGGCGTGATCGCGGCTTCCGACGACGGCGGGCGCACATGGACGCGCTTGGCCAGCCCGGGCGATGCCTCGCTGTCCGACCAGCATTGGTTTAGCGAAGACCACGGCCTGGTCACCGCCGGCGCACTCGACGCCCACCAAGGCTACTTCGCGCGCACGAGCGACGGCGGCGCCAATTGGCAGGCGATCACCGACGCCGGACCGGGACCGTGGCACGGGCTGTCGTTTCCCGACGCGCAAACCGGCCTGAGCTTCGGCAGCTTCGGCTCCGGCCGCAGCGACGACGGCGGAGAGAACTGGCACGAAGCCGACGCGTTCTCCTTCCCGCCCTATGTCGAAGAAGTCATCCAGCTGCCCGACGGCATCTGGTTGGCTCGCGCGTTCATCGAGGGTGCCGAAATCCACCGCTCCGAAGACGGCGGCGAAACCTGGTCGTTCAGCTACAACTCGCTGGCCCATCTCGGCGTGTCCGAACTGATCCGCCTGGGCACCGGCCGGCTGGTCGCGGTGCTGGCCAGCGGAGAGATCATCACCAGCGACGACGACGGCAACACCTGGCAGGGTCGGCGCAACGACTTGACCGACTCGGATGCCAACCGGCTCTCGGCGGTTGCACTGCGCGCCGACGGCAGCGGCTGGGCTGTGGGCAGCGCCAGTTCGACCTTCGGTTTCGAGCCGGTCGTTCTGACCACCGAAGACGGCGGTCGCAACTGGCGCCTCGCTTCAGGACCGCCGGGCTGGCGCGTATTTTCCGACATTGCCGTGAGCGATGCGGGCGTCGGATACATCGTCGTGTACGACGCAATCGAGGGCACTGGGCTGGCGCGCACGCTCGATGACGGCGCCAACTGGGACTTTCCAACGCTCCCTGGCGAACGGCAAGCCCGGGCCATCGATGTGCCGGCCGATGGGGCGCTCTTCGCCCTGGCGGCCGACGAGGACGGCGAGACGAGTCTGTGGCGAAGCACCAACCGCGGCAACGACTGGACTCCCGCCGACGACGGCCTGGCCGGCTTGCTCGATGCTGCTCGCTTCGACTTTTCCGACAGCCAGACCGGCCTTCTTCTCACCGAAAACCCGCGCCGGATGTTCCGGACCGAGGACGGCGGACAGACCTGGCTGCCGCGCAGCGCAACCGGGTTGGGCGATTCGGTCTATGAGATCGGCCTGTTCGACGCCGATTTCGGCCTGGCGCGGTGTCGCGACGGCCTCTACCGCACCACCGACGGCGGCGAGACCTGGCGTACGGCGATCCCGGGGCATTTCGCCGCCGACCTGGTGATCGGCCAGGCCGGCCTCGCGGCCTCGGTTCCGCACCGCGAGGGCGAACTGTACCTGACCACCGACCGCGGCGCGAGCTGGCATGCCAGGACCATTCCCTGGCGCGACTGGAACCCACGCGGGAGCTCATTGTTTCTCTATGTTGCTCTCGGTCTCGCCGGCGACGACCTGGTTATCGGCGGAGAGTACGCCACCCTGCTGCATGTCGACCTGTCCACGGCACTGGACGATTCCGACTGAAGCATACGGTGATGCTGCCGGCGGCCGCCTCCCGGAAGGATCCGCAGCGCCGCATCGGGATTGGGGCCGATTCAGCCAAGAGCATCCTGAGGATCCCGGTTTTCCCCGGGATTGCCCCGTTTTTTCCGGTCATGAGGCGAAAAAATCCCCTCGAGGGTAGAAATTCGTTGGAATTTGACCCAAATTAGTGTATAACGCGCGTGCACTGAAGCTTCTCCCCCGGCGACGCCACCCAGCGGTGCGCGTCGTCTCGTGCGTTTTTCGGCTCCGGCGGGGCGGCAGGCCCGCCCGATTGCCTTTGGCGAGGCGGTATCGGACAGCCCTTCAGCGCATGACGGCTTTTTCACAAACCTACCCACTGGCAATTGAATAATGAGTGATCTCTCCCACTACCGAAATATCGGCATTTTCGCGCACGTCGACGCGGGCAAAACCACCACGACCGAGCGCATCCTGAAGCTGACCGGCAAGACCCACAAGATCGGTGAAGTCCACGATGGCGCCGCCACGACCGACTTCATGGATCAGGAGCAGGAGCGCGGCATCACCATCCAGTCCGCAGCGACCACCTGTTTCTGGAAGGACCACCGCCTGAACATCATCGACACCCCCGGGCACGTGGACTTCACCGTGGAAGTCTATCGCTCCCTGAAGGTGCTCGATGGCGGCGTGGGCGTGTTCTGCGGCTCCGGTGGCGTTGAGCCCCAGTCGGAAACCAACTGGCGCTATGCCAACGATTCCGAAGTCGCGCGCATCATCTTCGTCAACAAGCTCGACCGCATCGGCGCCGACTTCTACCGCGTCGTCAAGCAGGTCAAGGACGTGCTGGCCGCCAAGCCGCTGGTGATGGTGCTGCCGATCGGTACCGAGAGCGAGTTTTCGGGCGTGGTCGACCTGCTCACCCGCAAGGCCTACATCTGGGACGATACCGGCCTGCCCGAAAACTACGAGGTAACCGACGTTCCGGCCGACATGGCCGACGACGTCGAAGCCTACCGCCAGGAGCTCATCGAAACCGCGGTCGAGATGGACGACGACCTGATGATGGCCTACATGGACGGCGAAGAGCCCTCCATGGACGACATCAAGCGCTGCATCCGCGAAGGCACGCGCACGCTGCAGTTCTTCCCGACCTACTGCGGTTCGGCGTTCAAGAACAAGGGCGTTCAGCTGGTTCTGGATGCCATCGTCGACTACTTGCCGAGCCCCACTGAAGTGGACCCGCAGGACCTGACCGACGAAGAAGGCAACCCCACCGGCGAGCACGCCATCGTGTCCACCGAGGAGCCGTTCCGCGCGCTGGCGTTCAAGATCATGGACGACCGTTTCGGCGCCCTGACCTTCGTGCGCGTGTACTCCGGCAAGATCAACAAGGGCGACACCATCCTCAACTCCGCGACCGGCAAGACCGAGCGCGTGGGTCGCATGGTGGAAATGCACGCCAACGACCGTAATGAGATCGACTACGCACATGCCGGCGACATCTTCGCCTGCGTGGGCCTGAAGAACGTGCAGACCGGTCACACCCTGTGCTCGAAGGACCACCCCTGCACCCTCGAAGCCATGGTCTTCCCCGACCCCGTGATCTCGATCGCCGTGGCGCCGAAGGACAAGGCCGGCAGCGAGAAGATGGGCGTGGCCATTGGCAAGATGATTGCCGAGGATCCGTCGTTCCGCGTCGAGACCGACGAGGACTCCGGCGAGACCATCCTCAAGGGCATGGGCGAGCTGCACCTCGACATCAAGGTCGACATCCTCAAGCGCACCTACGGCGTGGAGCTGGAAGTGGGCGAGCCCCAGGTGGCTTACCGCGAAACGATCACCCAGCCGATCGAAGACAGCTACACCCACAAGAAGCAGTCGGGCGGTTCGGGTCAGTTCGGCAAGATCGACTACCGCATCAAGCCGGGTGAGCCGGGTTCGGGCTTCAAGTTCGAGTCCAGCGTCGTGGGCGGCAACGTGCCCAAGGAGTTCTTCCCGGCCATCGAGAAGGGTTTCGCCCTGATGATGGACGAAGGCCCGCTGGCAGGCTTCCCCGTGCTGGACGTCGAGATCGAACTGTTCGACGGCGCCTACCACTCGGTCGACTCCTCGGCCGTTGCCTTCGAGCTGGCCGCCAAGGGCGCCTATCGCCAGTCCATGATCAAGGCCGGTCCGCAGTTGATCGAGCCGTTCATGAAGGTCGACGTGTTCACGCCGGAAGACAACGTGGGTGACGTCATCGGCGACCTCAACCGTCGCCGTGCCATGATCAAGGAACAGGAGCCCGTCCCGACCGGTATCCGCATCAAGGCCGAAGCCCCGCTGTCGGAGATGTTCGGCTACATCGGCCACCTGCGCACCATCACCTCGGGCCGTGGTCAGTTCTCCATGGAGTTCTCCCACTACCTGCCCTGCCCGCAGCAGATTGCCGAGAAGGTAATCGAGGCAGAGAAGGAGCGTCAGGCTGCCAAGAAGGCAAGCTAAGCGCTAGCCTGAAAGCTGGAAATGAAGGGCCCCGGCGGCGAAAGCTGCCGGGGCTTTTTTGTGCTCGCGAAAGAAGGGTAAGCAGGCGCCCGCTTACATCTCGATGAACGAGATTTCGTCGCCCCGGATCATCCAATTCCCGCGCCGGGAAGAAACCGCCATTGCCTCGCGGTGCAGAAGGCTCAGGTAGGGATAGACCGGGATGGGCAATGGCGAAACCAGGTGCGTAAATACCAGGATTGACCCTTCCGGCACGTCCGATCGTCCCCTGGTAGTCCCCAGCTTCAGGCAGGACTTTGACAGGCGCTCAATCTCGAGGACTTCCGCGGATTGCTTGTCGACACGGACACGGGAATGCCCGCCGACGAGCATCACGCCGGGTTGAGTGGTCGCTGCCAGCACATAGACCGTCCAGGCGCTCTCGCCGGACTCCGAAGGCATAACAACCGTATTGAAGCGGTCGGAGCAATTCGTCCTCCCCGCCCCTAGAGCGGCCATGCGCGCGTTGAGCATGGAGACTTCGCGATCCGTCAGCGCACGATCGGGCTCGAGCGCCAGTTCAGCCGATCCGTCAGCCGAAAAGACCACATCACCGACCAGCGAGACCTGCTCCTCCGAACGCTCGTAGAACGACACGACGAACTCCGAACCCCGGTCATAACCGACCCAGCCGACGAAATCCGGATACGCCCCGAGATCCACCGCCTCGAGCAACAGGTCGGTGGC
>JAASTB010000151.1 GCA_021767625.1 Wenzhouxiangella sp. | reverse complement strand
GAACTGCTCGCGCATATCGCCGGGCAACTCGGCCTGGCGACCGAAACCGCGCGCATGGTCGGGGACCGCGAGCACGACATGATCGGTGCCCGGAACAACGGCATCCAGGGTCTCGGCGTCACCTGGGGCTATGGTTCCGAGCAGGAACTGCTCGAAGCCGGCGCAACGGCACTCCTGCGTACGCCGGGCGAACTGGCGCGGCTCGTCACGCAGGAATCCTGAGCCGGCCCGCGAACGGGCCGGAAGGAACTCAGAAGCTGTACTTGCCGGTGAACTGCAGCCTGTCGAGCCGGCCGCTCTCGCCCGACTCGATCTCGCGCTCGGCAGTCAGGTATTCAACGCCGAAACTCAGGGCATCGACCGGGCTGTAGAACAGGTTCACCTGGCCGCTCCAGTTGCCGCTGCTCACGCCGGTTCCCGTGTACTGGACCGGGTTGTCGACATCCAGGTAGCCGAAAACGGCGGACGAGCGAAGGCGTTCACTCCACCAGTGCCGGTAGGCCACGAATCCGCCGGTCGTGCCGATCGGCTCGAGACTGCCGGTATCGGTGAGCACCGCCGCGTTGACGAAGTTCAGGCCGACATGACGCCCCAGGCCGTCTCCGTGGTGAACCATCCAGCGGATGTCGTCCCGCCCGATGGGGAACTTGCCCGAAAGGCTCACGCCCCAGCTCATTTCGTCGTCGTCGATGCCCAGCACTTCGTCCTCGTAGGCGAGCTGGCGCAGCATGCCGCCGAGCTGGACATGGCCCCAGTCGCCCTTCCACGTGTACCGGGCGGCCAGTTCCGGCATCAGGTGATCGTCGGTCACGATCCTGCCGGAGCCGCCGAAGGGCGTGATCGTCGTTTCCGGGTTTTCGAGCGCGAAGGCGAAGTTGCCGCTCGTGTAGCGGATCTGGGTCTGGCGACCGAAAGTGGTACTGCCCGACGGCCCGATGAAGTCGACGCTCTCGGGCAGCGTGCCCACGTCCATGAAGGTGTTCCAGGTCTGGCCCACGAGCCAGTTGTTCCAGGTGATGAAGGCGTGGCGCATGCGCGGTGAATAGGAGTTACTGACGCGCTCGTTGCCGCCGGCGGTGGCGAGAAAATCAAACTCGACGAAGGCACCCAACTTGTTGTTCTCGTCTACCTGGTGGCGAACGCCGAAATTGACCCGGCTCTGGCGCGCATGGAAGTCCGTGACCGCGCCCTCGCCCTCTCCGCCGACCGGAATCGTGCTCGGCACGAAGAAGTCCCTTCCGATGCTGCCGGCCGCGACTTCCCCGTCGGAGAAGTCGGAAACGATTGCGTCGGCCTTGACGTAGCCGCCCCAGTAAAACTCGGGACCGGCAGCCTGCTCCTCTGCAGCGGCCAGGACCGGTTCTGCCCGATCACGCATCTCTTCGACCATGGCGCGGGTGGCGCGCGACTCCTCGGCCACACGCTGCACTTCAACGCTGTCCGGTGCCGGCGCGCGACGCTCGTCGAGCAGTTGCTGCACCATGGCCTCGAGGTCGGCCACGCGCTGCTCGAGTTCGGCCACCCGGTCGGCGTCGTCGGCCAGGACCGGCCCGGCGCAGGCCAGTGAAATGGAGAGCGCCAGCAGTCCGCGGCGCCAGGTCGGGGATCCGTTCCGATCCCTGGTCTCGACGATTTGCCGTCCCGTCATTGGAGTTTCCCTCTTGCTGATAGTGAGCTCGATGAACGGCCCTCATGGTTCCGGCATCGCGGCCGCGCGGCAATTAGCCTTTAGTCGTGTTAGACCAAAGTCGTAGGTCGTATCCGCGCCCCCTCCTTTACAAGCTTCCGGGCTTTGGCGAAACTGAACGACGGCGTCACGAGGCCTTCCCGAGGCCCCCATCCAAAGCAGTCGCGAAGAGGAAGCGAAGCCATGTCAGAACATCATCCCCAAGCGCAGATCCACCCCGTCCCCGACGAAATCGCGAAATCCGCGCACGTCGACCGTGAGCGCTTCGAGGAATTGACCCGGGAGGCGGTGGGAAACGAGGACGCGTTCTGGAACCGGATCGGACAGCGCCTCGACTGGATCAAGCCCTACTCTCGCATCAAGGACGTCAACTTCGACCTCGACGACCTGCACATCCGCTGGTTCGACGACGGCACGCTCAACGTCTGCGCCAACTGCGTCGACCGTCACCTGGACGACCGCGGCGACCAGGTCGCGATCCTGTGGGAAGGCGACGACCCGGACCGCGACGAGAAGATCACCTACCGCCAGTTGCACGACCGGGTCTGTCGCTTCGCCAACGTGCTCAAGCGCCTCGGTGTGGGCAAGGGCGATCGCGTGACGCTTTACATGCCGATGATTCCCGAGGCCGCCGTGGCCATGCTGGCCTGCGCGCGAATCGGTGCGATCCACTCGGTGGTCTTCGGCGGCTTCTCGCCCGACGCGCTGGCCGGGCGCATCATCGACTGCGATTCCAAGTGCGTGATCACTGCCGACGAGGGCATGCGCGGCGGAAAGGCAACGCCCCTGAAGAAGAACGTCGATCGCGCGCTGTCGAACAAGGACGCGGCCGGCCGCGTCGACTCGGTACTGGTGGTGCGCAATACCGGCAACGACATCGACTGGGATGCCGACCGCGACCATTGGCTCCACGAAGAGCTCGAACACGTCGACGCCGACTGCGAGCCCGAGGAAATGAACGCCGAAGATCCGCTGTTCATCCTCTACACCTCCGGGTCGACCGGCAAACCCAAGGGCGTGCTCCACACCTCCGGGGGCTATCTCGCCTGGGCGAGCTGGACCCACGAGATCGTGTTCGATTACCGCGACGGCGAGATCTACTGGTGCACGGCGGATGTCGGCTGGGTTACCGGCCACAGCTACATCGTCTACGGTCCGCTGGCCAACGGCGCCACCACCCTGATGTTCGAGGGCGTGCCCAACTATCCCGACAACAGCCGCTTCTGGCAGGTCGTCGACAAACACCAGGTCAACATCTTCTACACCGCCCCGACAGCGATCCGCGCCCTGATGCGCGGCGGGGACGAGCCGGTGAAAAAGACCAGCCGCAAGTCGCTTCGCATTCTCGGCACGGTCGGCGAGCCGATCAACCCCGAAGCCTGGGAGTGGTACTACAACGTGGTCGGCGACGGCCGCTGCCCGATTGCCGACACCTGGTGGCAGACCGAGACCGGCGGCATCCTGATCTCCCCGCTGCCGGGGGCGACCGATCTCAAGCCCGGCTCGGCGACGAAGCCCCTGCCCGGCATCAAGGCCGCCCTGCTCGACGCCGACGGAAAGGAACTCGAAGGCGCAACATCGGGCAACCTGGTGCTCACCGACAGCTGGCCGGGCCAGATGCGCACCGTCTACGGCGACCACAAGCGCTTCGGCGAGACCTATTTCGCCACATACAGGGGCCGCTACTTCACCGGAGACGGTGCGAGACGCGACGAGGACGGCTACTACTGGATCACCGGCCGGGTCGACGACGTCATCAACGTCTCGGGCCACCGCCTGGGCACGGCCGAAGTCGAATCCGCCCTGGTGGCGCATTCCGCGGTGGCCGAGGCCGCCGTGGTCGGCTTTCCCCACGACATCAAGGGTCAGGGGGTTTACGCCTACGTGACCCTGATGGCCGGCCGGGAAGGCGACGAAAAACTGGCCGAGGAACTGGTGCAATGGGTGCGCGAGGAGATCGGTCCGATCGCCACGATCGATCACCTGCAGTGGGCGCCGGGCCTGCCCAAGACGCGCTCGGGCAAGATCATGCGCCGCATCCTGCGCAAGATCGCCGCCAACGAGCACGACCAGCTCGGCGACACTTCCACGCTGGCCGATCCCGAGGTCGTCGAGAACCTGATCGAGAACCGGCGACAGGTCTGACGCGCATGAACCTGCAGGCGGCCGAGCACATGGTGGTCGTGGACGACCACCCGCTGTTTCGCGAGGCTCTGGCCGGGACACTAAGACGACTGCACCCGCTGTGCCGGGTTTCGGAAACGGCCTCGTTCGAGCAGCTCCAGGAACTGCTCGAAGCAGATTCGGCGATCGACCTGGTGCTGCTCGACCTGCACCTGCCCGGCCGGCACGGCCTTTCGGCCCTGGCCTGGATGCGCGGGCGCTATCCCGAGATCCCCGTCCTGCTGATCTCCGCGCACGACGACACGCGGATCATCCAGCGTGCGCTTGCCGACGGCGCCGCCGGCTTCCTTTCCAAGTCGGCGGACTCCGAGACCATCGACCAGGCCATCGGCCGCGTGCTCGACGGCGATACCTGGGTACCGGCAGGGCTCGAACCGCGCGAACGCGATCCCGCCGAGCTCGAACTGGTGCAGAGGATCGGCGCGCTCACGCCCCAGCAGTACCGGATTCTCATGATGCTCGGCGAGGGCCTGCTCAACAAGCAGATCGCCTGGGAACTCGATATCACGGAAGCCACGGTCAAGGCCCACATGACCGCCATCATGCGCAAGCTAGACGTGTCCAATCGCACGCAGGCCGTCACGCTGCTCAATCGGCTGCAGGTCTCGCCGAAAGAGCTTCAGCAGGACAATCCGTGAGCGCTTAGCCGGCGACAGGCGCCGACCGAAAAGCGCTCAATGCGATGAGGAAGCCGCGCCGGCCTCGTCCAGCAATCGCCGCATGACCGCGCGCAGCGCCGCCGGCTTGACGGGCTTGAGCAGGCGCCTGAATCCGAGTGCGGCGATTCGCTCCTGCAGCGCACTGGAGCGATCGGCGGTGACCACGAGAACCGGAATGGCGCGGCCCGAATCGCTGCGTATCGACAGCGCCGCATCGAGCCCATTGTCCTGTCCTTCCAGGTGGTAGTCGACGATCAGCAGATCGGGCGAGTGTTCGGCCATCTGCCGGGCCGCCGCTTTCCGGTCGCGAGCGATCGAAACCGCGCAGCCCCAGCGCTCGAGCATGGCGCGCATGCCGTCGAGAACATCCGGATCGTCGTCCAGGCACAACACCCGGTGATCGCCGAACTGTCCCGCCTGGCCCTCCGGACGCACCGCTTGGCCATGCCGTTCCCATGAGCCGACCTGCGCGGCGGGGACGCTGACCGAGAACACGCTGCCCCGCCCCACCTTCGAGCGAAGGTCGAGCGGGGCTTCGAGCATCAGGCTGATCCGCTGGCAGATCGCGAGCCCCAGGCCCAGACCCTGCTCCGACATGTCGCTGTCTTCGTCGGCGGCCAGTCGCTCGAACTCCCGGAAGACCCGCTCGCGGTCGCTCTCGGCAATGCCCGGCCCCGAATCCCGGACTTCGATCAGCACGTTCTTATCGCGCCGCCGGCAGCCCACGAGCACGCCGCCATCGCGCGTATAGCGCAGGGCATTTCCGACGAGGTTCGCGAGCACGCGCTGCAGCAGTTTCTGGTCGCTGCGGACCCAGGCGCCGCACGGGCGCAGTCGCAGCTTGAGCCCGCGGCGCGCCGCCAGGGCTCCGAACTGCCGCTCGAGCTTGTCGAACAGGAACTGCACGGGAAATTCCGACCAGCGGGGCTGCAGCGCACCCTGGTCGAGCCGGCTGATGTCGAGCAATGCCGACAGCAAGTCTTCGGCCACGCTCAGGCTGTGGTCGACTCGACGGCTGAGATTGGCCTCTTCCTCCGGCAGGCGGTGAGCGGACTGACGCAGCGACGAGGAGAACAGGCGTGCGGCGTTGAGTGGTTGCAGCAGATCGTGACTGGCCGCGGCCAGGAATCGCGTCTTGCTATCGTTGGCCGCTTCGGCCTCCTGTCTTGCGGTATCGAGAGCCTGCATGGCGCGATTGAGCTCTCGCGTGCGCTCGGCCACCTGCTGTTCCATCGTGGCGTAGGCGCGCTTGAGCTCGTGCTCGGTACGCTTGAAGCTGGTGATATCGGTGTAGGTGGTCACGTAGCCG
>JAASTB010000150.1 GCA_021767625.1 Wenzhouxiangella sp. | reverse complement strand
CTGATCCCAGGAACGCTTTGAGCGACCTGCCGCTGCAAGTGGCGCTGGCTTATCGGACGAACGCCACAACGCTCTCTTCTCCGACCGCTTCGAATCCTGAAGCCAGGACAGGGATCCTGGCGCGCCAAGCAAAGCAGCGGGAGTGCGGTCATCCCGCGCGCAAGCGCCGCTTGTGCTCGTACATGTCGGCATCGGCCCGGCGCACCAGGGAATCCGGCAGCTCGCCGTCGTCCGGGTAAACCGCCCTCCCGATGCTTACCGAAAGCGAGATGACCCGATCTTCCAGCTTCATTGAATCTACAAGCGCCTCACGGACTTTGCCGATCACGACATCGACTCCGGAAGCATCCGTGACTCCCGTCAACAAGATCGTGAACTCGTCCCCGCCCATCCGGGCTACGGTGTCGGATGCGCGCGTACACGCAACCAGCCGATCGGCCAGCTCGCACAGCAAGCGGTCTCCCGCCTGGTGACCCAGGCTGTCGTTGACGGTCTTGAGATCGTCCAGGTCCAGGTAGAGCAACCCCAGGCATTCCCCTTCGCGTCGCGCGCGGTGTAGCGCCATCTTCAGCCGATCATAGAAGAGCGCGCGATTCGCCAGTCCGGTGAGGGCGTCATGATTGGCCATATGCAGCAAGCGCTCCTGTGCCTGCTTGCGCTCGATCGCTGCCGCAATCTGCGTCGATACGAACTGCAGCAGATCACGATGCTTGTCGGTATAGGGCTCGCCCTGCGAGGCGTTCTCGAGTACGACCACGCCCATTACGTCCTTGCCCGTTACCAGCGGCACGCCCAGCCAGTCATCCAGGGTGCCCGACGGGGCTCGAACCGGGCCTGCATCCAGGCGATGATTGTCGCGACTAGCCAGGAGGGCGCACCCGGAGCGAATCACCTGGGCGATTGCGGTGTCTTCCTCCAGCGGCTCGGGAACACGAGGCAGCTGCCGGTCGTCGGCAAAGTAGGGCCAGGAGATGGTGTTACCGGCAGCGTCGTACAGCGCCACATAGAACTTGTCCGCCGGCAGCAGGCCCGCAATGACCCGGTGGATTGCCCCGCACAAGGTCGGCAGGCTGTCGGCCGCGTGTGCGGCCTCGGATATCCGGTACAGCGCGGCCCGCACGTTCTCCGCCCGCTTCAGAGAGGTCACGTCCCGCGCCACGGCGATTCGGGCCCGATGTTCCTCGGACCAGCGGGCAGACCAGAGGATATGGACAACCCCACCGTCCTTGCGGACATACCGGTTCTCGAAATCGATATGCGAGCCTCCACGCATGATGCGTTCTGCCGCGGCACGCGTCCGTTCCCGATCTTCCGGGTGTACGTGATCGAGTACCCTGGTACCCACCAGCTCATCCGGTTGGTATCCAAGCAAACTCCGGCAGGCATCACTCACAAAGACGATCTGCCCCGTCTCATCCACGACGAAGACCGGGTCGAGAAGCAAATCCACGATCTTGGGGAACAGAGCGTCGAGGTCGATGGCCATCACTCGATTCTAGCAGCGGCCGGAACGCATCCCGACGCGTGCGCCCGGTGCGGGACGCCTCGGAAACTGGGCAATGGACGCCGGGGCCTCTTGGTGGCCATCCGACTCATTCGCCGACCGTGAAATCCGGACTGGAATAGCTCTCGTGCGACTGGGAAATCATCCGGCGATCCTCGTATGCCGTGACCGAGAAGCGGTACCCCATACCGGGCTCCACATTCACGCCCAGATCGGAAAGGCGCATCCGCGGTTCGCTGACCCGCGGTCGCGACATTTGGGGAAGCAAGGCCTTGACCGAGGAAAACTCCCCAGGATCCGGAATGGCGTAAACCTGAACTTCGTAGTCCGTCGCGCCGGGGAAAGGCCGCCACTCGAGAACGATCTCGTCTTCGGCGGAAACCGTCCCAACGGGACCGATCTTTTCAACGGGCTCGACGAACTCGAACCGCGGACCGGTCGCTGGCGAGTCCGGGGCGACCGATAGTGTACGACCCAGAAGTCGGCGCCCGGGCCGCTGGATCTTGCCACCGAGCGCCTCGCCAGCCGAGGCAGCATCGATCTCGAATGCATCGATCCGGTACTCGCCCGGCGGAACGGCAATCTCGTAGCGACCACCCGGATCTGAGCGAGCCCACTGCGTCATCACCGTGCCGTTCAGCCCGAGCCGGATCTTCAATCCTTCTACCGGCTCCGTGCCGCTGACGACGTCTCCCCGGATGATCCCTTCGCCGGATGCCAGAATCGAGTAATCTCCCATCGAAAACCGACCGGAGTAGCTTCCGGAGGAGCCCAGATACTCCGACGACAGCCGCAACTCGGGCGCGGACGAAACAACCGGCTTCGCATTCGGGCCCGCCTCCCCTTCATTCCACGAATCCAGAACGAACTGCTCAAGCGTCGTCGGGACAACCCAGAATATGTAGGCGAGATGCACGATCGCCATGGCGACTGCCAGCCCGAGCCCAAAAACGAAACCTTCCAGCCCTTTTCTCGCAAGGCTCATGGTTGTTTCTCTCCAAATCGATTGCTGTTTCTAAGCACCACAGACGCCATAAGAACCAGGAGGATACCCAGGGCCAGGAGGCCCGCATACGATAGCGCCGGAACCGGCAGTATCGGCCCGACGCCGAGCGCAACCGAGTCCCATTCCTGATATTCGGGATCCCCTTCGAACCGACCGAAATAGACTACCTCGTAGTCCCCCGGCGGCAAGGATCCAAGGCTGACCTGAAATTCATAAGGCGTAAGAAGCTGCGCGATACCGTACCCGATCGTCCCATACACGTAGACCGTCGAACCCTCCAGCTCCACGTAGGCCTCTTGCCAGGGAGACACCCAAGGCGCCATGCCTTCCATATGCGCCGTAATCGGCCGACCTGAACTGGGGTTCGGGGTGACAATCTCTATGGTGTGGGCATAGACACTGCCGGATATCAGCAGCAACAAAAGTGCAATGGATGCCTTGTGGAGAAAGGCCTGCAGATGATTGGTGCAGTACATGAATACCCTCTACCGACTGAGATCTGAGCTAAGCGGCGCGGCTTTGGCCGCGTCCGGTTGACGCCCGAAGGACCGGAACGTAGTTGAGCGACTTGTCAACTTTCATTCATGAATCCACGAAATTAGTGTTCTGAATTTGGCTTCGAAACAAGGGCTGATACGGCGAGAATCGCGATAGCCAGAACGATTAGTAAGTCTCCCAGCACTCCCAGACTGGATAGGTATCGGGTGACTTCACTCCAGCCAGCGCCACCCATATTTCCTCGTTGATATGGCGTCCATACAGGAAACGCCATCGCGAAGGCGCCGATAGTCCGCAACCATAATCCGGCAGCCAGGAGCGCGAATCTTCTTTCGGACTTCTTCCAAATTACAATTGAGAGGGCAATGGCCGCAATTGGCAGCAGAAACAGGGTCAAAAACTGCGACGACATCAGCAGTTTTGTAATTGAAGACAAGCTCTCTCTCCCTTTAAGCTAACTGGTGACCAGGTTTTGGAATGTGGCTATTAGTGACCAAGTCGGCTGATTGGCCGTTCAGTATGCGTTCTGAAGCAACCGCGCCGATAGCGGTCTGAATTCTGGGCAATGCAACCTTGTCCGGGGTGATGCTACGCGCCTTATCGGCCGTATAGTCTCGGGAAAACTTGCCGGAAGACTTCGCCAACTCAGTGAGCCCGCCACTCTCAACACCAAGTCGAGCATGCCACGACTGACGGTTGATTCCAAGGTTCGACGGTGCCTGAGGCGAGTCGAGGCAGCGGTGGTTTCGGTCTCGGACAGCTACTGCTGGCGCTCAAGCGCCTGTAGAGTGGCGCGCCATGGCAATAGGGTGTTACGTACACGGGCCGGGAAGCCGCTTACGGCGCGGAGGTGGTTGATAGCCCCCAGTTCGGGGCGATCGGGGAGCTCGGGATCATCGAGCAGCTGGGCGAAATGCGCATGCTCGAGCGCGACTTCGCTCCTGGAGCGCCCCACGAGCCAGTCCATCAACATCGAGGCGCTGGCGGTGGTGATTGCGCAGGCCTCACCGGAGAAGGCGGCTTCCTGGATCTTTCCGTCGGCCACGCGCAGTTCGACCAGGATGTCGTCCCCGCACAGCGCATCATGGCCGCGGGCGCTGTGGGTTGCGCCTTCGAGTCGGCCGTAGTGGCGCGGGGAGCGGTTGTGGTCGAGGATGACCTGCTGGTAGAGCTTGTCGAGCGCCATGGAGCGGAATTCTACCAGCGGCCGGCGCGGGCCGCCGGGTGATCAGGCCAGCATATCGCGGGCCTTGCCTAGGGCCTCGAGGAAGATGTCGATTTCGTTGCGAATATTGTAGGGCGCGAAGGACACGCGCGCGGTGGCCGGTACGTCGAAGAACTGCATGACCGGCATGGCGCAGTGGTGGCCGGTGCGGATGGCCACGCCGTAGTGATCGACGATGGTACCGATGTCGTTGGGGTGGGCGCCTTCCAGGGTGAAGGACACGACCGGGCCCTTGTGCTTCGCGGTGCCGATGATCTCGAGGCCGTCGATGGCCTGCATTCTCTCGGTGGCGTATTCGAGCAGGCGCTCTTCCTGCCAGACGATGCCTTCGTAGCCGGTTTCTTCGAGGAACTCCACTGCCTTGCCGAAGCCGATGGCGCCGGAGATATTGGGCGTGCCGGCTTCGAACTTGTGCGGAAGGTCGTTATAGGTGGTGCCCTCGAAGCTCACGCGGGTGATCATCTCGCCCCCGCCCTGCCAGGGCGGCATGTCCTCGAGGATGGATTCCCTTGCCCAAAGCGCGCCGATGCCAGTCGGACCATACATCTTGTGCGCGGAGATGCAGTAGAAGTCGCAGCCCAGGGCCTGCACGTCGACAGCCATGTGCGGCGTGGCCTGGGCGCCGTCGACGAGCACGGGCACGTCGTGCTTTTTGGCGATGCGGCAGACTTCCTCGACCGGGTTGATCGTGCCCAGGGCATTCGAGACGTGCACCATGCCGATGAGCTTCGTGCGCTCGTTGATCATCGAGGCCAGTTCCTCGACCAGCAACTCGCCCTGCCTGTTGATGGGCGCGACCTTGAGCACCGCGCCGGTCTGTTCGCACAGCATCTGCCAGGGCACGATGTTGGAATGGTGCTCCATGTGCGTGATCAGGATCTCGTCGCCTTCTTCCAGGCGCGGACGCAGGTAAGCCTGCGCGACGAGATTGACGGCCTCGGTCGTGCCGCGGGTAAACACGACCTCGCGCACGGAGTCGGCATTGAGCAGGCGCCGTACCGAATCACGGGCCAGCTCGAACTGTTCCGAGGCTTCGACGGAAAGCTGGTGAACGCCGCGGTGGACGTTGGCATTGTAGCGGCGATAGAAATCGTCCATCGCCTCGATGACCTTCAGCGGCCGCTGGGCGGTGGCTGCGTTATCGAAGTAGACCAACGGCTTTTCGTCGTGCACGCGACGTGCGAGCACGGGAAACTGTTCGCGCAGGGCGAACACGTCCAGTTGGTCTTTGACCTTCGATTCAACGATGTCCATGTCTGCTATTCCGTGCCTTCGGATGGGAAAGGTTTCAGGTTTCAGTTTTCAGGTTTCAGGATGGCTTCGATCCCGTCTTTCCTGAAACCTGAAACCTGAACACTGAAACCTTGTCGGTTTACAACTGCCCCTGCAATTCAGCCAGTAGCCAGTCCCGAACCGGGGCCTCGGCCAGCCCTTCGAGCGGCTCGGCGGCGAAGCCGTACTTGAGGAGGGTGTTGGCATCCTCGGTCGGCAGGCCGCGCGAGCGCAGGTAGAACAGGGCGTCGTCGTCGAGCTGGCCGATGGTGGCGCCGTGGCTGGCCGTGACATCCTCTGAATAGATTTCCAGTTCCGGCTTGGCGTTGATGCGCGCCATCTCGCCGAGCAACAGGCTGGCGGT
>JAASTB010000149.1 GCA_021767625.1 Wenzhouxiangella sp. | reverse complement strand
TTCGGCGCCGGCCACGGTCATGCGCCTGGTCGACATGGGCGCCCAGGGCTTCATGGTGGCCGCCGCGCTCGACGGCGTCATCGCCCAGCGCCTGGTGCGGCGCGTCTGCGATTCCTGCGGCGAGGAAACCGAACCCGACCACGGCCAGCTCGCCTGGGTGCGCGCGCGCCTGGGCGACGAAGCGGCGGAAGGCATCCGATTTCGCGCCGGCCGGGGCTGCGCCTATTGTTCCAACACCGGCTACCGCGGACGCATCGGCGTCTACGAGCTGCTGGAAATGGACGACGAGCTCACCGACGCGCTGCGGCGCATGGACACCTCGGCCTTTTCCTCGCTGGCGCGCAACCGCAAGGGCTACCGCCCACTGCTCGATTGCGCCCTGGACTACGCGCGCGAGGGCATCACGTCGCTGGAGGAAGTCATCCGCCTGGCCGGCGGGCTCGACGAGTTGCTCGATAGCCGGATGGACAGCATCACGGTCGGTGACGAGGCGTCCTGATGAGCGCTTTCCAGTGGCGAGGACGCAATGCCCGCGGGCAACTGGTCGACGGCCGGGTCGAAGCGGAATCGACCGATGCCGTCGCCCAGCAGCTGATGCGCCTCGACATCACGCCGATCGAAATCGAGTCGGCGCCCAGTGTCGAAACCGAGAGCGTTTCCCTCAGCCAGCGCCTGGGCATGGACAAGCCCGGCATCAACGACCTGATCCTGTTCACGCGCCAGATGTACACCTTGAGCAAGGCCGGGGTGCCGATCATCCACGGCCTGCGCAACGTCGGCGAGTCGACCCGCAACCCGCAACTGCGCCACGCCATCGAGGATGTCGTCGACGCCCTGGAGTCCGGCCGCGACCTCGCCAGCGGCATGGCGCAGAACCCGAAGGTCTTCCCGACCATGTTCGTCAGCATCGTGCGCGTGGGCGAGAGCTCGGGCAATCTCGAGCAGGCTTTCTCGCAGCTGACCGACTACCTGGAGCTCGAACGCGATTTCCGCGCCAAGCTCAAGCAGGCCCTGCGCTATCCCATCATGGTGATCACGGCCATGTTCATCGCCGTGGCCATCCTGATGACCTTCGTCATCCCCACCTTCGCCGAATTCTTCGACCGCTTCGACGCCGAGCTGCCCCTGCCCACGCGCATCATCATCGGCGCGTCGAACTTCACGGCCGACTGGTGGTGGGTGATCCTGCTGGCGATCGGCGCGGCGTTGCTTGGCTTCCGGGCCTGGATCCGCACCGAGAACGGGCGCTATCGCTGGGACCGGCTCAAGCTCCGCTTCCCCGTGGTCGGCAAGATCCTGTTCCAGGGGACGATGGCGCGCTTCGCCCGCACTTTCTCGATGACGTATCGCTCCGGCGTGCCGCTCATCCAGGGGCTGACGCTGACCGCCCGCGCCGTAGAGAACGAGTACGTCGGCCAGGCGGTCAACGACATGCGCACCGGCATCGAACGCGGCGAGTCGCTTTCACGAACGGCGGCGGCGACCGGCCTGTTCTCGCCGCTGGTCCTGCAGATGCTCGGCATCGGCGAAGAGACCGGCGACGTCGACAGCATGCTCACCGAAACCGCGGAATACTACGAGCGCGAGGTCGACTACGACCTGAACAATCTTAGCGCCTACATCGAGCCCATCCTGCTGATCTTCCTGGCCATTCTGGTGCTGGTGCTGGCGCTGGGCGTCTTTCTTCCGATGTGGGACGTCGGTCGTGCTGCGCTGGGCTGACGGCGCAACGGCTCCTGGCGATCAGTCCGGCTTTACCCTGTTCGAGCTGATCATCGTCATCGTCCTGGTCGGGCTGCTTTTCCTGATCGCCTCCTGGCGCCTGCTGCCGCTGCGCGGCGATGCCGAGGCCGCCCATGTCGCAACCACCGTCGGCGCCCTGCGTTCCGCGCTCGGCCTGGAAGTGACCGAGCGGATCGTCGAGGACTCCCTCGACAGCGCCGCGGAACTGGACCGGACCAATCCGATGCCCCTGCTTGCCGAGGTGCCTGGGCGCTACATCGGGGAAGTCGAATCGGCGCAGGAGGCCGACATTCCGCCCGGAAGCTGGTACTTCGAGCGCACCTCCGGGCAGCTGCGCTATCGCGTACGCTTTCCGCAGTACCTGGCGGGACCAAAGCGCGAAGGACCGGTGGAGCTGTCATGGCAAGTTCGTTTGCGCTACCTTGACCGTGACGACGACGGCAGATACGAGCCGAACGCCGATTCGCTGCGCGGCATCGCCCTGGAAGCAATGGACAATCCCCGATGGCCCGATCCCGAGGACAACATTCCAGAAGCGCTGGAAACCCCGTGAACACGGATGATCGACGGGATTGGTCCGAGCGGGAAGCCGAGCGCGACCGCATCCGCCTGCGCCGGCTGCGAATGGCCATGCTGGCCTGGGCCGTTTCGCTGTTCATTACCGGAGCCGCTTGGGCACTGGGCTTGCTCAGGTCCAGCTACCTGGAAATGGGCATCCTGCTTGCCCTGGTCCTGGTGAGCCTGCTTTTCTTCCATGTTGCGCTGCGCAGCGGCTGGTCGAAGCGCTTCCGCGATCCGAGCATGACGCTGGCCCACATCCTGGTCGCCACCCTGGTCGCGCTATGGGTCATCAGCAAGGCCGGCGAAGCCCGAACTCTACTACTCATGCTGTTCATCCTGGCCGTCCTCTTCGGCACGTTCCAGCTGCGGCAGAGGGGTTTCATGATCGTCACCCTGGTCGCGGTCTCGGGCTATACCGCCATCGTCGTGCGCGACATCGCAACCGGCCAGATCGCCACTTCGACCGAGCTGGTCGTGCTCGAGCTGGCCGGGTTCGCCACGATGATGGTCTGGCTGGCCTGGTTCGGCAGCTACATTTCCCGGCTGCGCCGCACCCTGAGCCGAAGAAACCGCGAACTGCATGAGGCGACTGCGCGCCTGCAGCACCTGGCCGAGCACGACGAACTGACCGGGCTGCCCAATCGCCGGCGGCTGATCGCCCGGCTGGAAGCCGCCGCGCAGAAATCCTCCCGGGACGGCTCGGGATTCTGCATTGCGGTGCTTGATCTCGATCGCTTCAAGCTGGTCAACGATCACCA
This sequence comes from Wenzhouxiangella sp., assembly GCA_021767625.1. GTDB lineage: Bacteria > Pseudomonadota > Gammaproteobacteria > Xanthomonadales > Wenzhouxiangellaceae > Wenzhouxiangella. Next base: position 2,828 of record JAASTB010000149.1, on the reverse strand, counting down.
TGGTCACCAGGCCGGCGACGACGTTCTCTCGGAGTTCGCCCGACGCGCCACCTCCGTGCTGCGGGGCGCGGACTGGCTGGTCCGCGTGGACGACACCGTCGCCGACATTGGCCGTTTCGGCGGCGAGGAATTCCTGGCCATCCTGCCCGACACCGACCTGTCGGGAGCCGGCCTGGCCGCCGAGCGACTGCGCAAGGCAATGGCCGACCAGCCCTTCACCACCTGCGACGGCCCCATCGAATGCACGGTCTCGATCGGCCTGGCCGAACACCAGCCCGGCGAAGGGATCCACCGCACCATCGCCCGCGCGGACGAAGCGCTCTACGCGGCCAAGAGCGGCGGCCGAAACCGGGTCAAGACTGCATGAGCGCATCCGCCATTCTGGTCTCCACCGTCCTCGTCATCCTCTTCGTGCTGGCCATCGCCCTGTTGACCGGCGCGCTGGCACTTCTCGCCGGCGTCGAAGACCCCAACGAGCGTCGGGGCGGGCTGACGGCGGCCCTTCGCCTGCTCGACCGACAGTGGCGGATCGAACGGCTGGTCTATCGTCACCACCGCATATTCGGCCTTCTTATGATTGCGGCCGGATCCTTCTGCCTGTGGCAATTGACCCGCGCGGAATTGTCAGCGGTTCTCGACGGCGGTTCTTCCGCGTCGATCCTGCTATGGGCCCTGTTGCTCGGCCAGGCTTTCACCCTTCTGGTCGGAATGGTCGTCTTCTTCCGTCCTAGCCTGCTGAAGCCCCTGGAGACCATCAGCAACCGCTGGCACGATCTGGACGTCTCGGGCGAGGACCATGCCTCCAAGGGGCGTTGGGCTGCCATTTTGCTGGCGCTGGTCGGACTGGTGGCCCTGCTCGCCTCGACCACCCTGCTCATGCAGCAGATTGCGCCGGTTTTCGGCTGAATCCCGGCGCAAAATCTGACAAATCCCGTCACCCCGGCCCTTGCCGAGCCCAAAAAACACTTCCGGAACCCCCGTTTTACGCCGATTTTTGCCCTGGCGCAGAAAATGGCATGGATAATGCATTACATTGACTGTGGGTCGTCACCCCCGACGCAGTACCGAGACGGCTGCGGCCGGTTCGACACTGCAGGGACGACCTTCGAGTTCGACCAGGGCCGCGGCCCGAGTCGGAACAATCAACCGAAAGGAGATCTGACCAATGCAAAACATCAATATCCAGAAGACCCAGGGCGGTTTCACCCTCATCGAGCTGGTGATCGTCATCGTAATCCTCGGCATCCTGGCCGCCGTGGCCGTGCCGCGCTTTATTGACCTGAGTGATGAAGCCGAGACTGCCGCTGCAGAGGGCGTTGCTGGTTCTTTGAGTTCAGCAGCCGCGATTAACTATGCGGCTTTCAAGGCAGGTAACGGCGACTACGTCAATGTGACCAATTGCACGGAAGTTGCGGACGCGTTGCAAGGCGGGCTCCCGGATGGCTACACCATCACTGCAGCCGCTGTGGCTCCTGATGAAGCTGTCGAGTGCACACTGCAGAGCCCTGCTGATCCCGATCCTACTTTCCAGGCTATCGGCACTGACGCTCCCTGATAGCGACTCATGAGAGCCCAGCATAAGACCCCGCCCCGAAGCGGGGTCTTTCTGTCTGGCTGCAGCAAAAGACAGACAGATCGCAGTTCGGCCTAGTAAGATGAGCACCCGATACCGAGTTAAGATCCCATTGAACTCAGGCCAACCTGACCTCGGCATGCCAACCAGACTCAAGCTTTCCAACAGCCCCACAGCAGGCTTCACTCTGATCGAGTTCGCAGTGGCGATCGTCATTATCGGCATCGGCGCCGCCATCCTCACCAGCTTTGTCACCCCCACGGCCGCCAGCGCCGACCCCATGATCCAGGCCCAGGCCCGCGCCATCGCCACGGGCTACATGGACGAAATCCTGCTGCGCAAGCACGACCAGGATGCCGGTGACTGCACCGGCGGCCGCGGCAACTGGGCCTCGATCCGCTGCTATGACGGCCTGAACGAGTCTCCCACCGACCAGTTCGGCAACGCCATCACGATACTGAACGACTACCAAGTTGCCGTGAGCATCAGCGGCAGCGCACCGGCCGGTATCACGGTCAACGTTGTTCACAGCTCGGGCAACGTCAACTACTCGCTTCAAAGCCAGCGAGGAGCCTATTGAAATGCGCGCTCGCGGCCAGCAAGGCTTCACCCTGACCGAGCTCGTGATCATTCTCGTGCTCGTGGGTGTGCTGGCCGCCTTCGTGGCACCCCGTATCGACATCCAGGGCTTCGAGCGGCAGGCCTTCACCTCGGAGCTGATCAACGCCCTGCGCTATGCCCAGAAGACTGCCATTGGTTCGGGCTGTCACGTGCAGGCCACCATCAACGCAGCGGCCGACAGCTACAGCCTGGCCTATAGCGGGGCCGGCGGGAGTGGCGGCGTCTGCGGGAGCGGATCGACGCCCCTGCCCCACCCGACCCGCGGCGGGGCCTTCACGGGCAGCGGCGAGATCGACGCCGGCGGAACCGTGGTCTTCGACGCCCTGGGGCGAACGGCCGCCGGCCTGAGCATCACGCTGGCCAGCGGCGAGGTCATCATCGTGGAACCGGAGACCGGCTATGTTCACGACTAGCCCGCATATTGCCCCCACGAGCTACTGCACCGGCCCAATGGCACGCCCTGGCGGCCTTTCGCTCGGTCGGCGTGCTCAACGTATCGGCCAATACGCTTGCGCGCACCTCGGTCGCGAAAGCCCACCAGGACGCACCCTTGAACCGGTTCGCTACGCACGCGGGGGCAATATACGGGCCAGGTCGCGCGGTTTCACCCTCATCGAGCTGATCCTCGTGATCG
>JAASTB010000148.1 GCA_021767625.1 Wenzhouxiangella sp. | reverse complement strand
GAAGTGCCGCGAATACGCCGAAAAGCAGATCGACAACCAGCGCGAGGATTTCAAGCGCCTCGGCGGGCTGGGCGACTGGGATCATCCCTACGCCACCAAGGACTTCAAGTACGAGGCCGACATGCTGCGCGCGCTCTCACAAATCGTCGAGCGCGGCCATCTCAAGCGCGGCGTCAAGCCGGTGCACTGGTGCTTCGACTGCGGCTCGGCCCTGGCCGAGGCCGAGATCGAATACCAGGACAAGACCTCGATCGCGGTCGACGTACTTTTCCCGGCCGTGGATACGGCGGCGCTCGGCAAGCTGTTCGGCGTCGACGGGCTGGCGGACGACGCCGGCGTCGTCATCTGGACGACCACGCCCTGGACCATTCCGGCCAACCAGGCCGTGTGCCTGAACGCCGAACTCGATTACGACCTGGTGCGCGGCATGCGCGAGGGCGCGCAGCGCGACCTGGTGGTCGCCACCGAGCTGCGCGATGACGTCTGCGAGCGCATCGGCCTGGAAAAGGTCGAGGTGCTGGCCACCGTCAAGGGCAAAGCGCTCGAGCATCTTCGCCTGCACCACCCGTTCCGCGACTACGACGTTCCCGTGATTCTCGGCGAGCACGTCACCACCGAAACCGGTACCGGCGCGGTCCACACCGCCCCCGGCCACGGGCAGGAAGACTTCGACGTCGGCCAGGAATACGGCCTGGACGTGGTCAATCCCATCGACGGGCGCGGCATCTTCGTCGAGGAGACGCCGGTGGTCGGCGGCGAGCACGTCTGGAAGGCCAACCCCATGCTGGTCGAGCACATGCGCACCAACGGCACGCTGCTCGCCGCCGAGGACTTCGGCCACAGCTATCCGCACTGCTGGCGCCACAAGACGCCGACGGCCTTCCGCACCACGCCGCAGTGGTTCATCGCCATGGACCAGGCCGGCCTCAGAGACGACGCGCTCAAGGCCATCGACAACGTTCGCTGGGTGCCCGAGTGGGGCCAGGCGCGCATCCGCGGCATGATCGAGACCCGCCCCGACTGGTGCATCTCGCGCCAGCGCACCTGGGGCGTGCCGCTGGGCTTCTTCATCGACCGCGACAGCCAGCAGCCGCATCCGGAAACACCTGAGCTGCTGCAGAAGTTCGCCGAGATCGTGGAATCCGACGGCGTCGATGCCTGGTATGCCGACGACATCGCCGAGCGCCTGGGCGTTGACGGCGAAAAGTACGAGCCCGTGCCCGACATCCTCGACGTGTGGTTCGACTCGGGCGTGACGCACCACTGCGTGCTCGACCAGCGCAGCGAGCTCAAGCGCCCGGCCGATATCTACCTGGAAGGTTCCGACCAGCACCGCGGCTGGTTCCAGTCCTCGCTGCTCACTTCGGTGGCCATGCACGGCATCGCGCCCTACGAGCAGGTGCTCACCCACGGCTTCACCGTCGACGCCGAGGGCAAGAAGATGTCGAAATCGCAGGGCAACGTGGTCGCCCCGCAGCAGGTCATGAAGACCCTCGGTGCCGACATCCTGCGCCTGTGGGTGGCCGCCGCCGACTACCGCCAGGAAATGAGCGTCTCCGACGAGATCCTCAAGCGCGTCGCCGACGCCTACCGGCGCATTCGCAACACCGCGCGCTTCCTGCTGGGCAACCTCAACGGCTTCGATCCCGAAAAGCACGCCCGCTCGCTCGACGAGCTGCTGCCGCTCGACCGCTACGCCGTCGATATGGCCGCGCGCCTGCAGGACGAGGTTACCGAGGCCTACCGCAACTACCGCTACCTCAACATCTACCAGGGCGTGCACCACTTCTGCTCGGTCGACATGGGCGCGTTCTACCTCGACATCATCAAGGACCGTCTCTACACGCTGCCCGAGGACCATCCGGCCCGTCGTTCGGCCCAGACGGCCATGCACCATATCCTCGAGGCCCTGGTGCGCTGGCTCGCACCCATCTGCAGCTTCACCGCCGAGGAGATCTGGGCCGAAATGCCAGGCGAGCGCAAGGACACGGTCATGCTCGCCACCTGGTACGACAAGCTGGCGAGCGGCGACGAGGCCGACCGCGCCACCATCCAGCGCCTGCGCAAGGTGCGCGAGGTCGTCGGTCCCTGGCTCGAGCAGCTGCGGCGCGACAAGACCATCGGCGCCTCGCTGGCCGCCGAGATCACGCTGGAAGCCTCCGGCAAGCTGGCCGAGGAGCTCGACGCCGTCGGCGACGAACTGCGCTTCTTCTTCATCTCCTCGGACGTGCACCTCGCGCCGGTGGCCGAGCCGATGGAGACGGCCGAGATCGACGGCGATACGCTCAAGCTGGCCGTCCAGCCGACCGAACACGCCAAGTGCGTGCGCTGCTGGCACCACCGCGACTCGGTCGGGGCCGACGACAAGCACCCCGAACTGTGCGGGCGTTGCGTGATCAACGTCGAAGGGCCGGGCGAGACCCGGCGCTGGGGATAGCACGATGCTTCCCATGCGGCCGGCACGGTACGGGCTGTGGCTGATCATGGCCTCAGTCGTCGTCGCGCTCGACCTGTTCACCAAAGAACTGGCGATGCAGTACCTGGAGCTCTACCGCCCGAACCCGGTGTTCTCCTGGCTGAACCTGACCCTGGCCCACAACACCGGCGCGGCGTTCAGCTTCCTGGCCGGCGGCAGCGGCTGGCAGCGCTGGTTCCTCTCCGGAGTGGCCGTCGTGATCGTCGCCGTGCTGCTCGTCTGGCTGTGGCGCCTGCCGCACCGCGCCCGTCTGCTGCCCTCGGCGCTCGCCCTGGTCATCGGCGGGGCCATCGGCAACCTCGTCGACCGCATCCGCTTCGGCTACGTCATCGACTTCATCGACGTCCACTACGCCGGCTGGCACTGGCCCGCCTTCAACCTGGCCGACTCGGCGATTGTCGTCGGCGTCGTCTTGCTGCTCCTCGACAGCCTCATCCCCGGCCGCCGCATTCACCATCACGCATAGATCGGAGTCGTAGCACGGCATGACCCGGTCGGGAATGTCGTCGCGTCTCACGCAGAGACGCAAAGAGGCAGAGACCGCAGAGACAACAGAGGTTTCCCCGAAGACAGGGCCGCTTCTACCGAGGCCCGCTCAGGCTCGGGTTGCGCCCGGCGATACCTTGAATCCCAGTAGCCCCGGACCTGATCCGGGGCCTTCCGTCTACTGGCGCTCGTGGCGGAAAGGTCCCGGCTCGTTGGCCGGGACGACAGATGGATCGGAACGACTGGGGCTCTCGTTCTGGTATGGTTGGGGCTACTGACTGGCGTTGGAGGAACTCATGATCCGATTCTTACTGCTTGCTTGTGCACTCGTCCTGGCCTCGCCGTCGGCAATCGCCGGCAAGATCACGACACTGACCGAATCCGCTCCCTACATCGAGGTCGCACACTGGCTGGCCGAACAGAGGGACGTCGAGATGCGCGCCGTGGGCCTGGCTGCCCTGACGGAAATGGGTCAGCCCGACCCCGAAATCGAACCGTCGCAATACCTGTCCGAAGCTCGCGCACTGCTCGACGACGGGCCGACGGCCTCGGCGGTGTTTCTGCTGGCGCAGGGCTGCGACAATCTGGAAATGCTGGGTGCCTGCGAGGACGCCGGCGTGCTCGACGCGGTCCACCGGCTCGACGGCGGCAACCCCGCGGCGGCCGGCCTGTTCTACGATCCCGACTCGCCGGGCTACCGCTCGGTGCTGATCAGCGCGCGATACGTCGACGATCACGTGCCCGACATCGTCGCGACCTGGTTCGAGGCGCTGCAATCCGACGCGGCCAGCGGTGTCAAGAAGGGATCCGAGCTGCTGCACGCGTTCAGTATCAGCCTAGCGACCGCGTTGCCGGGACTCGGTGCATTGACCGAGCGGTGCCGGGCAGCGGTCGAGACCGACGAGGCGCTTGATCGGGCTTGCCAGCGCCTCAGCGAACAGATGCGGGCTTCGGGACGCAGCCTGTTGATGCGCAACATGGGTTACGGAATGGCCGTCAGCCGGGCCGAGCAGATCGGCGACCAGCAGCTGGCCGACCGGCTCCGCGGGGAAGGCAACGAGATCCGACGCTTGGGCGGCTGCCTGTCCGAATCGGCCACGGAGGCGCTTTCGACGCAGCCCGAAACGCAGCGGCGCTACCTTTCGCACCTGCGCGAAGACGGCGAGGTTGCGGCAACCGGCTGGATTCTGGAGAGCTTCGGTTCCCGCTGCGGGGACGGCGGCGATCCCGAGTCGTAGGCTGAAACCGCGGCCGCGCTCCCTGGCCAGAATCTTGCTTCGTCGTCCCGGCCCCCGAGCCGGGACCTTCCCTGAGGTGTTGCCAGTAGAGACAGGGCCCCGGATCAAGTCCGGGGCGACGGACGTGTCTCTCCAAACGCCGAACCGAATCCCGGAACCCGGAACTCCTTAAAAGCAAAACCCCGGCACGGCGGCCGGGGCTTTGCTGGAGCCTGGGAGCTTCCGGCTCGGCTTATTCTTCGCCGAAGAAGAAGCCGAACAGCTGCAGTAGGCTCAGGAACAGGTTGTAGATCGACACGAACAGCGTGACCGTGGCCATGATGTAGTTGGTCTCGCCGCCTCTGACGATCTGCTGGGTCTGGTACAGGATCAGGCCGCACATCAGCAGGGCGAACATGCCGCTCACACCCAGGCTCAGCGCGGGCATGCTGAAGAAGTAGGCGATCAGGCCGGCGACGAAGGCCACCAGGATGCCCGCGAACAGCATCGGTCCCAGGAAGCTGAAGTCCTTCTTGGTGACCATCGCGAAGCCTGACAGGCCGACGAAGGCCACACCCGTGGTGCCCATGGCGGCGATCACGAGCTGGTCGCCGTTGCTGAACATCGTCGTGTAGGCGTTGATGATCGGCCCGATGGTCAGGCCCATGAAGCCGGTCAGGGCGAAGGTGGTCAGGATGCCCCAGGCGGAGTTGCGCAGGGCCTGGGTGGCAAACAGCAGACCGAAATAGCCGACCAGGGTGATGATCAGGCCCGGATGTGGCCAGTTGTTGATCATCGACACGGTGGCCACGCCCGCGCTGAACAGCAGCGTCAGGGCCAGCAGGTTCCAGGTGTTGCGCAGCACGCGGCGGGCATTGTCGTCCATCTCGACCGACTGGCCGCGGCTGATTGTCTGTGCACGAAGGTTCTCGCTCATTGGGGCGTTGATCCTCGGTTGTGGGTGAATTCCGACCAATTTGACCCTGATTCTAGCAGGAAGGTTTCAACGCGAAGGCGGTATCATTTCCGACAGTCACAAAGCCGCCCTGGTCGCCATGTCCACCAACCGCTGCCGCTGGGTCGCCGAGGCGATCCGGGCAATCGACGCCGACTTCAACCGCTCCGCCGACACCCACCTGATCCGGGTGGACATGCCCGAAGCGTGGCAGGGCTGGCAGATCTATCTCAAGGACGAGTCGATCCACCCCACTGGCAGCCTCAAGCACCGCCTGGCGCGCTCTCTGTTCCTCTACGGCCTGTCCAACGGCTGGATCGGCCCCGGCACCCCGATCATCGAGGCCAACAGCGGCTCCACCGCCGTCTCCGAGGCCTATTTCGCGCGCCTGCTGGGCTTGCGTTTCATCGCCGTGATGCCCGAGGGCACCTCGCGCGAGAAGATCGCCAAGATCGCGTTCTACGGCGGCGAGTCGCACCTGGTCGCCCCCGGCGAGATCTACGCCGAGTCCCAGCGCCTGGCGCGCGAACTCGATGGGCACTACATGGACCAGTTCACCTACGCCGAGCGGGCCACCGACTGGCGCGGCAACAACAACATCGCCGAGTCCCTGTTCGCCCAGATGGCGCTGGAGCCCCAGCCGCATCCGCGCTGGGTGGTGGTCTCGGCCGGCACCGGCGGCACGGCGGCCACCATCGGCCGCTACATGCGCTACCGCTGCTTCGCCGGCTGCCCGACCGAACTGTGCGTGGTCGACCCGGAAAACTCCGTGTTCGCCGACTACTACGAGACCCGCGACTGCGGCCTGACCAT
>JAASTB010000147.1 GCA_021767625.1 Wenzhouxiangella sp. | reverse complement strand
GAAACCGAACCGGCCAGCTACCCCTGGGAAGTGGTCATCAACTCCTGGTCGGGTGCGGAATTCGTGCTTGCCAGCGACGAGTCCGCTCCGCGCGTCGCCCTGGAGGGCTGGCTGACCGTCGATGCCGCCCGGGAGCTGTTTTCGCGCGCCGGCCTCGACTTCGAGCAACAAAAGGAACGCGCCAAGCAGCCGGGCTTCGAGTGGGTGAGCCTGAATGCCCGTGCCAATGCGAAAGTCCGCAATACCACCCGTCGCGGTACCTCCTACAACGTACTGGCCCAGCTGCCGGGAACCGAGCGACCCGACGAAGCGGTGATTTACATGGCTCACTGGGACCATCTGGGTCGTAACCTGGCCCGCTCCGGTTCCGAGGGCATCTACAACGGCGCCGTCGACAATGCCAGCGGCACGGCGGGCCTGCTGGAACTGGCCCGACTCAACGCCGAGGCCGGCCCCGCCGAGCGCACACAGCTCTTTGCTGCCGTGACCCTTGAAGAGTATGGCCTGCTCGGTTCGCGCCAGTACGCCAGCGACCCGGTCTACCCGCCGGGGATGACGGCGGCGGCCATCAACATGGATGCCATGACTGTGCTGGGACCGACGCACGACGTGACCGTGATCGGTTACGGCTCGTCAGAACTCGAAGAAATCCTCGCCGCCGCAGCCGAACGCCAGGGCCGTCACACCGAGCGTGAGCCCAGTCCCGAGGCGGGCTACTACTACCGCTCGGACCACTTCAACCTGGCCAAGATCGGCATCCCCGCCCTGTACGCCAAGGGCGGCGTCGATCACCGGGAGAAGGGCCGGGAGTATGGCCTGGAGTGGCAGGCCCAGTACCGGGCCGAGCGCTATCACAAGACCGCCGATACCTACAGCGAGGACTGGGACCTGCGCGGTGTCGCCGAGGACCTGGAGCTGCTCTACACCGTGGGTCGGGAGGTCGCCGACAGCGATCGCTGGCCGGAATGGTACGAAGGCAACGAGTTCAAGGCAATTCGCGAGTCATCCCGGCAATAAAACAGAAACCACCGAACTCATCGAATACACCGAATCGTTCATAGAATTCGTTTCGGTGTATTCGGTGCTTTCGGTGGTTTCCCGATTCTAAGCCCGGCCGACGTCGCTGTCCTGCGGTGAGTGCAGGTATTCGCTTTCCTCGGCCGATTGCATTACCTGGTTGACCAGTTCCTCGACTCGCTCACGGGCGGTCATCATGTCGTCGTCGGCCGGGACAGGGGCTTCGGGCTGGTGGGCGTACAGCCAGAAGTGAACGGCACCGGCGATCAGGCCGTCGGCCAGGGCCCAGGGATCGACGTCCGGGTTCTCTTCGGCCATCCGGTTGCCGAGATCGACCACGGCATCGGCGGCTTCATCGAACAGCATGTCGTCATTGTTGGACATCGGGTCTCCTCCGGTCTCCGTTCCTTTATCGGTCGGCCAGTCGCCGACGCTCGAGATTGGCTGAAGCCAGCGCCTCGTTGGCCAGCTTCTCTCCCAGTTCGATCACCTCCGAGGCACGATGAAACTCGTGCACGAAGCAGGTGTTCTTGGGTACGTTGATCATGATATCCGAGCGAAAGATCGCCATGTGGTGCCGCGCGATCGCGGCTTCCATGGTGTCGAGCGCGCGCATCATCACGGCCATAAGTCCGGGGCGGTTTGCCTCGGCCTTGTCCTGTTCATTGTCGCGCCAGCCGTTCATGAACTCACGCACCTTCTTCATCATGCCGTTGCTCTCTTCGCTGTCCTCCTGGCTGCGTTCGAGCGGTGCAGGATAGACCGAGGGCGCGTTGACGTCGACGACCACGACGATGTCGTTGATGGCGCGTAGTGTCGGCGCGATCGGCACCGGGTTGAGAATGCCGCCGTCGATCAGGGTGCGCCCCCGATACTCGTGCGGTGTGAACACGCCCGGAATGGCGATCGAGGCGCGAATGGCGTCGAACAGGGGGCCGCGGTCGAGCCAGACCTCGCGGCCCGCGTCGAGATCCACGGCCACGGCGGTGAAGTCGGTGTCTAGATCCTCGATGTCGTAGCGGCCGATCAGGTCGGCCAGCTTGTCGATGATCTTGCGTCCGCGAATCAGGCCGCCGCCGGAAAACGTCCAGTCGACGAGGGCGAACACGTCGGATTGTTCGAGCTTGCGCGCCCATTCCTCGTAGGCGTCGAGCTGACCGGCCGCGTAGATGCCGCCCACCAGTGCGCCCATCGATGAGCCGGCCACGTGCCTGATTTCCAGGCCGGCCTTCTCGAGGGCGCGTATGACGCCGATGTGCGCAAGGCCGCGGGCGCCGCCGGACCCGAGCACCAGCGAGACGCTCTGGCCGGCCCGCGGCTTGTTTTGGCTCTCCATGCGGCGGATTCTAGCGCATTGCCGGCTCGGGCGATGCCGAGCGGGATCAATCGGCGGGTACGTCGAATGCCTGGCGAACCCAGGCCAGGTAGTGCTGGTCGGTCGACACGATCTTGCCCGGTGAGTCCGAGAGCTTCACGACCGGCTGGCCGTTGCATTCGGTCATCTTGATGACGATGTTGGCGGGCTTCACGCCGGTGTCGTGGGTCAGGTTGGTGCCGATGCCGAAGCTGACGTTGATGCGATCGCGAAAGCGCTGCCAGATCTCGGCCGCCCGCGGAATGTCGAGCGAGTCCGAAAAGATCAGGTTGCGCGACCCGGGATCGACGCGGTTTTCTTCGTAGTGCGCGATCATGGCCTCGCCCCATTCCATGGGGTCGCCGGAATCCTGTCGCGCTCCGTCGAAGAGCTTGCAGAAGTACATGTCGAAATCCCGGAGGAATGCGTCCAGGCTGTAGGTGTCGGAAAGCGCAATGCCCAGATCGCCCCGGTACTCCCGCGCCCAGACTTCGAAGGCGAAGCGCTGCGTCTCGGCCAGGCGCGGTCCGAGGGCCTGGCAGGCCTGGACGAACTCGTGCGCCATGGTGCCGATCGGCACCAGCCCCAGCTCCTTGGCCAGGCGCACGTTGCTTGTGCCGCGGAAGCTGCCCGGAATCTCGCGCGCGAAAGTCCCGACGACCTCCTCGTGCCAGTCGCGGGAGAACCGCCTGCGGGTGCCGAAATCAGCGAACACGAATTCGTCGGGACGGTCGAGTTCCCTGACTTGCCCGATCTTGCGTTCGAGTCGTTCCCTTCCTTCGTCGAGCTCATGATCCGGCCAGCTGTGGCGCGAGTACAGCTCGCTGATGATGGCCAGAACGGGCACCTCAAACAGGATGGTGTGCAGCCAGGGTCCGCGGATCCGGATGCTAAGCTGCCCGTCCTCCTCGCCGATCTCGACGAAGCGCGACTGCAGGTGAAACAGGCGCAGGAACTCGATGAAGTCCGGTTTCATGTAGCGCAGGCTGCTGAGGAAATTGAGTTCCTCGGGACCGAGCTTGAGCGAACACAGGTGTTCGATCTCGCGCTCCAGGTCCTGGCGGATCGGACGCAGGTCCACGCCTTCGCTGCGGCACTTGAACTGGTACTCGACTTCCGCCCCGGGGAACTGGTGCAGGACGGCCTGCATCATCGAGTACTTGTAGATGTCGGTGTCGAGCAGTGACTCGATGATCATGCCGACTGCTCCAGCTCGTCGCAGCTGTCGATGAACACGACGCCGGCCCGTTCCATGGCGTCGAGCGCCTCTGCGATGCTTTCGTCGGCGATACCGCGGCTTGCGGCCCGGTTGAGAATGACCTCGAAGCCGGCCTCCTTCAGCTGGCGCGCGGTGGCCCAGACGCAGAAGTCAGTGGCCAGGCCGCCCACCAGGACGTGGCTGACGTCACGGGCCCGCAGCCATTCGATCACGCCGGTGCTCATGTTCTCGGCGATGTCGTGGTAGCAGGCGCCGTAGGGGTGCATGTCGAGCTCCACGCCCTTCCAGACGAAGAAGTCGTAGTCCGAAGGGCGGGGCAGGCCGGGAACCAGCTCGAATCCCTCCGTTCCGGGAACGGCGTGGACCGGCCAGTGTTCCTCGACGTTGTCGCCCTCCACCCCCGGCTGGCCGACCTTCTCGGCGTTCTCGGTGACCCACACGGCCTGCGGGCTGTGCGAGTCCTTGGAGCCGAGACGATAGCCGGCGAGCGCGGCCTGGCGGTTGAGCTCGGGACCGATCGTGTCGCCTTCGGCCACCGGAAGTTCATCCGGGCATATCGGAGTGAAGGTCCGTTGCGCATCGACGTCGAAGCTGGCGACCCTGTCTCTTTCCGGCAGTCTCATAGACGCTCCCATGATTCGAGCCTACACGAGTGAACATGCGGATGCCCGGCGCTCAAGCCAAGCCCGGTCCCGCTGGCGGGGGTCAGTCCACGGCGCGGCTGGCGGCCGGGATGGTTTCGAAGAGTTGTTGCTGGCTGTCACCGTAGTCGACCGGGCAGTCGATGAGATGCACCCCGGATCGCCCGAGACAATCGGCCAGCAGCTCGGACAACTGCGCCACGGACTCCACCCGGTAGCCGCTCGCCCCGTAGCTTTCGGCATAGCGCACGAAATCCGGATTGCCGAAGTCCAGGCCGTAGTCGGCCAGGCCCATGTCCTGCTGCTTCCACTTGATCATGCCGTAGGCATCGTCGCGCAGGATCAGGATGACCAGGTCGAGCCCGAGCCGCACGGCCGTCTCGAGTTCCTGGGAGTTCATCATGAAGCCGCCGTCGCCGCACACGGCCATGATCTTGCGGTCGGGATAGACCAGGCGCGCGCCGATGGCGGCCGGCAGGCCCGCGCCCATGGTCGCCAGGGCGTTGTCGAGCAGCACGGTATTGGGCTTGCGCGCCTGGTAGTTGCGTGCGAACCAGACCTTGTAGAGTCCGTTGTCCAGGGCCAGGATGCCGTCGTCGGGCATGACCCGGCGAACCTCGTGGACGAGCCGGCGCGGATGAATCGGGCAGCCGTCCAGCTCACGGCCGGAATCGAGGTCCACGGCGAGCGCCCGGCGCACCTTGTGGCCGAAGGAGAAGTCCCAGTGATCCTGCACGCGCAGGCGCTCGCCGATCTGCCAGATGGCGTTGGCGATGTCGCCGGTGACTTCCAGTTGCGGGAAGTAGACCGGATCGACCTCCGCGCTGAAGAAATTGACGTGGATGACGGTGCGCCGTCCTTCCTCCATGATGAAAGGGGGCTTTTCGACCACGTCGTGCCCGACGTTGATGATGCAGTCGGAGCGGTCGATGATGCGGTGACAGTAGTCGCCGTCGGAGAGGGCGGCGTTGCCCATCCAGCACTCGCCGGTCTCGTCGACCACGCCCTTGCCCATCTGCGTGGTTACGAACGGGATCCCGGTGTTTTCGACGAAGCGGCGCAGCATGCGCGCGGTGACCTTCCGATTGGCGCCGGCGCCGATGAGCAGCAGGGGGTGCCTGGCCTGCTCGATGGCGGCCACCGCCCGGGCAATGGCCTTCTCCTCCGCGATGGGACGACGCGTCTGGCTGGCGGGAATGGGGGCCTCGTCGGTTTCCTCCCGCGCGATGTCCTCGGGCAGTTCGAGGTGCGTGGCGCCGGGACGCTCCTCCGCCGCCTTGCGAAAAGCCTCTCTCACGCGCGCCGGAACCGTGGCGGCCGATACGATCTGGCGCGTGAAGCGGGTCACTGGGCGCATGACATCGACCACGTCGATGATCTGGAAATGCCCCTGTTTGGAGGTCTTGATCGGCTTTTGGCCCGTGATCAGCACCAGCGGCATCGCACCCAGCTCGGCGTAGGCCGCCGGCGTGACCAGGGTGGTCGCGCCCGGCCCCAGCGTGGACAGGCACACGCCCGGCTTACCCGTCAGCCGGCCGTAGCAGGCCGCCATGAAGCCCGCCCCCTGCTCGTGGCGGGTGACGATCAGGCGGATATCGGACTGGCGCAGGGCCTCGATCAGGTCGAGGTTTTCCTCGCCGGGCACGGAGAAGACGTACTCGACGCCTTCGGCCTCGAGGCAGCGAACGAAAAGATCTGCAGCATTCATGGGCCAATGGTGCCCGAACGGTCGTGAAT
>JAASTB010000146.1 GCA_021767625.1 Wenzhouxiangella sp. | reverse complement strand
TTCCGCTTCTCGCTCGACGGCGAGGCGGTCTACTTCGACCGTGACACCGGTGTTACCGGCGCCCGAGTCGACCTGTTCCCGCGCCTGCACTACGACCTGGTGGCGCCGGGCTGGCACATCCGCCCGTCGCTGGGCGTGCGCTCGACGGCCTACGAACTCGACGGCGGTGGGCGATCCAGCCTGACCCGGACGACCCCGATCGCCACGCTCGATGCCGGCCTGGCTTTCGAGCGCCGTCTCGACAGCGGGCGCATCCAGACCCTGGAGCCCCGGCTCTTCTACCTTTATGTGCCGTACCGCAACCAGGACGATTTCCCCGATTTCGACACGCGCGAGTTGACCTTCGGTTTCAGCCAGCTGTTCCACTACAACCGGTTCAGCGGTCCGGATCGCCAGGGCGACGCCAACCAGCTCACGCTGGCGCTCACCTCGCGGCTGCTCGAAGCCGAGGACGGCTTCAGCCGGCTGGAGGGCAGCGTCGGTCAGATCCTGTATTTCAGGGACCTGCGCGTACAGCTCGACGACGAAGCGCCGGACACGCGCCAGCGTTCGGCCACGGTAGCCGAAATGACCTGGCGACCGGCGCGCCAACTCGCTTTGAGTGCCGGCCTGCAATGGGACGACGAAGAAGATGAAACCGAGGTTGCGCGATTCGGTCTCAACTGGCAGGGTCGGGACGCCCGTCAGGTGGCGCTGGGCTACCGGTTCCGCCGGGACCGGGTCGACCAGGCCGATATGCGTTTCCGCTACCCGGTCAACGATCGGCTCAATCTTATCGGGCGCGTAACGTATTCGTTCGAGGAAAATGAGACACTGGAGGTGCTCGGCGGCATCGAGTACGACAGCTGTTGCTGGTCGCTGCGATTCACCGCGCGCGAATGGGTGCGTGACCGCGAGTCGGACAAGCGCACGGCATTCTTCGTCGAACTCGAGCTCAAGGGCCTGGGCAGCATCGGCCGCCCGCCCTACCGGCTGTTCACCGATCCCTCCTGGCGATGACAGGCAAGCATTCTCTGAGGAACTGAATTGCAATGAAAAAGGCAATGATTCGAACCCTGGCGGCGCTGATACTGGTGCTGCCCCTGCTGGCGACCGCGCAGTCGGACGGCCAGCCCATCGACCGCATCGTGGCGCTGGTCGAGGAAGACGTGATCCTGCAAAGCGAACTCGACCAGGCCATCGACGCCATCTCGCAGCAGGTCAGGGCGCGCGGCGAGAACCTGCCGCCGCGCAGCGTGCTCGAGGAGCAGGTGCTCGAGCGCCTGATCATGCAGCGCCTGCAGGTCCTGCGGGCCGAGCAGACCGGCATTCGCGTCTCCGACGCCGATGTCGACAATGCGCTCAACCGGGTCGCCCAGCAGAACAACCTGCCGCTGGCGCAGTTGCGCCGGGTGCTCGAGTCCGACGGCATCGATTTCGAGGAATTCCGGCGCGATATCCGCCACGAGATCATGACCTCGCGGCTGCAGCAGCGCGTGGTCAACTCCATGGACCCCATCAGCGACACCGAAATCGACATCCTGCTCGCCTCCGACCAGTTCAGCAGCGAGGAGTACCTGCTCTCGCAGATCGTCGTTTCCGTGCCCGAGTCGGCCTCGCCTGAGCAGGTGCAGGAGGCGCAGTCCCGTGTCGAGGAGATCTACCGGCGCCTGGACGAGGGCATGGCCTTCTCCGCTGCCGCGATCAGCTACTCCCAGGGGCCGGATGCCCTCGAGGGCGGCGACGTCGGCTGGCGCAATGCCAGCGCCCTGCCCAGGGTCTTCGCCGAGGCGATCCAGGGGCTCGAGGCCGGCGGCGTGACCGAGCCGCTGCGCACCCCGGCCGGCTTCGTCATCCTCAAGGTGCGCGATGTGCGCGAGCGCAGCGAAGTGATGGTCGAGGAGTACCGGGCGCGTCACCTGATGATCAGCCCCTCTGAGCTGATCACGCCCGAGGAGGCGCGCGAACAGATCCAGAATCTCCGGCGCCGCATCCAGCAGGGCGAGGATTTCGCCGAGCTGGCGCGCGAGTACTCCAGCGAGCAGTCGACCGCCAACCTCGGCGGCCTGCTCGAATGGTTCCCGGCCGGCGGCTATGGTCCGCACATCCAGGAAGCGGTCGACTCCCTCGAGCCGGGCGAGCTCAGCGAACCCTTCCGCAGCCCGCGCGGCTGGCACCTCGTCAAGCTGCTGGACGTACGCGAGACCGACCGCACGGAGGAAATCCGGCGTTCGGAGGCTCGCGAGATGCTGTCGCAGCAGAAATCCCAGGAAGAACTGGACCGCTTCATGCGGCAGCTGCGTAACGAGTCCTTCGTCGAAGTCCGGCTGTGAGGCGCCGCCCCGGGTAATGGCGCTCGAGCAACTCATCGTCACGCCGGGCGAACCGGCCGGCATCGGGCCCGAACTCGCGTGTCGCGCGGCGGCCCTCGATCCGGCGCTGATCCTGGCGGCCGATCCCGGTTTGCTGCGCGAGACGGTCGAGCGGCTCGGCCTGGACACCACGATCCAGGAACTCGACTCGGTCGAGGCCGGGGCCACCGGCGGCATCCGCTGCCTGCCGGTGGAACTGGCCCGACCGGCGGTGCCCGGGCGCACCGACCCGTCCAACGCGGAATACGTTCTCGAGTGCCTGCGGGTGGCCGCCCGGCACTGCCTCGCCGGCCGCGTGCACGGCCTGGTCACCGGCCCGGTCCACAAGGGCGTGATCAACGAAGCGGGCGTGCCGTTCAGCGGTCACACCGAATTCCTGGCCGCTGAATCGGGCGTGGATCGGGTGGTGATGATGCTTGTCGCCGGTCAGGTGCGCGTGGCCCTGGCGACCACCCACCTACCGCTGCGCGAGGTGCCCGACGCGATCGACGCCGGAAGCCTCACCCGGACGCTGGAGATCGTCCACTCGGGCCTGCAGCGCCTGTTCGGGCTTGCCAGGCCGCGCATCGCGGTTCTCGGTCTCAATCCGCACGCCGGCGAGGGCGGTCACCTCGGGCGCGAGGAAATCGACATCATCGAGCCGGTCATGGAGAAGCTGGGACGAAGCATGTCGCTGACCGGGCCGCTGCCGGCCGATACCGCTTTCGTGCCGGATCGCTTGCGGACGTTCGACGCCGTCGTGGCGATGTACCACGACCAGGGCCTGCCGGTGCTCAAGCACGTCGGGTTCGGCCACGCGGTCAACGTCACGCTCGGGCTTCCGTTCATCCGCACCTCGGTGGATCACGGCACGGCGCTGGACCTGGCCGGGACCGGCAAGGCGGATTCGGGCAGTCTCAACGCCGCGATCAACCTCGCGCGCGGCATGTCCCGGCCGCGCGGATGAAGCCGCACCGGCCGCGCAAGCGTTTCGGACAGCATTTTCTTCACGATGCCGGCATCATCGCCCGCCTGGTGTCGGCCATCCGGCCCGGCGACGCGGACCTCATCATCGAGATCGGCCCCGGCGAAGGCGTGCTGACCGGCCCCTTGCTGGAGGTCGGTGCCCGCGTGACGGCCATCGAGCTCGACCGCGACCTGGCCGCGGCCCTGCCCGAGCGCCTGGGTTTCCCCGAACGGCTCGAAGTCATCCAGGCCGATGTGCTCGAAGTCGACCTGGCCGCTGTCGCCGGGGGACGTGTACGCGTGGTGGGGAATCTGCCGTACAACATCTCCACGCCGATCATGTTCCACCTCTTCAAGTGGCGCGACGTCATCACGGACATGCACTTCATGCTGCAAAAGGAGGTGGTTGACCGAATGGTGGCAGAGCCCGGCTCGAAGCAGTACGGCCGGCTTTCGGTCATGGCGGCCTTCCACTGCCGGATGGAGCGCCTGTTCACCGTGCCCCCCGGCGCCTTTCGCCCGCCGCCGAAGGTCGACTCTGCCATCATCCGCATGATTCCCAGGGAACTCGACGAAGAGACGCTATCGGGCCTGCCGCAACTCGAAGAAGTGGTCCGCCGAGCCTTCGGCCAACGCCGCAAGACCCTGCGCAACGCGCTCAAGGGAGTGCTGGACGAGAAACAAATCGATGCTGCGGGGATCGATCCGAAAGCCCGCGCCGAGACGCTGTCACTGGATCAGTTCATGGCACTGGCCGAGAAGTGCCGCCCGGAACGAATTAACGAACGAACGAATTAACGAAAGAACGCGCTTTTCACCACTCCGCAATCTTCCAGTACGCCGGCTTCACCGGATCCATTCCGTCATGCCGGCTTTCGAGCTCGCCGTCGCCGTCGGTGTCGATGAGGTAGTAGGAGGGGCCGCCCTCGATGGGCGTGACGCGAATCATGTAGACGGCGCCGCCGGAAGAGTATTCCTCGACGATGCGGTCGTCTTCACGACGGATGACCACCTGCGGCTGGATCTGCTCGTCGGGGTCCTGCACCTTGGGCGGCAGCGGCTCGCGAATCGGGGGCGGCGGCGGTGCATCGGACGGCGGGGGATCGTCCTGGGCCAGGGCCGGCCGGGCCATCAGCAGAATCGGAATCAGGAAGATATATCGCATCTGGGCGGCCTTCGAAGAATGTGTATTCGAAGTCTACCAGAGGGCGGGTCATCGGGGCGTTTTCAGCGTGACGTTCGGCACGTGCGAGGCTGCATCGACAAGGCTAAGCTGCCGGCCATGTCGCCGTCGATTCAATCCCCCGCGCCCCACGGCAATCCGGTCGTCGCCGCCCGGCGCGCGATGTGGGCGAATCTCCTGAAGGAGGTTATCGACCGGCCGGCGCTTTCGGGCCTGGTCGGGCTGCTCGGCCTGGCCAGCGTCGTGCTCGTACTGGGCCTCCTGTATTCGCTGGCTCAGGCGCACGCGGGCACCGTACTCGTTTGGCTGCGGCGCTGGGGCGCAGCGGCCTGGGCGGCGGTCTTCCTGCTGTGTCTGGCCGGCCTGGTGCCGTCGGCGCGACGGGATCTGGCCGAGGCGCCGTCGGGCTGGCTGTCCGCCCTGCCGCAGATGCCCTGGGCCATGCGGGTCTGGTCGCGATGGCGCAGCTTCGGCCTGGCGCTGATGCAGGCCGTCTTCCTGCTTGCTGCCCTGGTATCGGTGCATCGCCTGGCGCCCGGCGATGTCGACCTGACCGTCTTCGATTGGCTGCCGGCGTTCGTCGTGCCGATGCTCGCCTGGCTGATCCTGCCGCTGCTGGCCCGGCCGCAGGCCACGTCTTCGGCGTCGCGCCGGTCGCGATCGCGACCGGGCGGTCGGCGCGTCGCGCGCGAGCGGCGTTCGGTGCTGTCTCACTGGCAATGGACGGACTACCGGAGCCGGCGCTGGACCGCAGGCGTGCGATGGTCGCTGGGGCTCCTGGTGCTACTCGTTCCGGCCGGGGCCAGTTTCTTCCAGGTCGGCATGACGCTGCTCTTGGGCGCCCTGCTGCTCCAGTGGCTGCAGTTCTGGACATCGTCGCTTCGGGTGGTCGTGCAGGCCAGCAGCCTGACCGCGGCATTGCCGCAGCGTCCCGTGCCTTTTGTTGGCCAGTTGTGCACGCTGCCGGCGCTGCTGGTCGTCTTGCTCGCGCTCTTCGCCTTCGGCTCGTTGGCCCTGATGGGCCTGCCCGTGCCGGCGGCGCTGGTCGTCGCCCTGGTCCTCACCGGCGCGCTCTCGCTTCATGCGGCCACCGTGCTGGCCTGGCGCCATCGGCCCCGGCTGACGGGACTGCGTTCGACGAGTGTCCTCCTGACCTGGGTCACGCTTTCCCAGGCCGCGCCGTTCATGGCCCCGCTGATCTGGCTGGGCTTGTTCGCCTGGCTGCTTCGGCTGGCCGCCAGGGAGGCGTCGTGACGGCCGTTCTGCAAGTTTCGGGTTTGTCGGTCGCGCTGGGTCGGGCTCCCGTCCTGCGCGATGTCGCGTTCTCCCTCGGCGAAGGCGAGCTCGCCGCGCTGATCGGTCCCAACGGCAGCGGCAAGAGCACCTTGCTGGCCGCTGTCGCCGGGTTGCGGTCGGCCGGAAGCGGGACGATCTGCGTCCAGGGAATGCCGGTCCCGAGCCGCAAGCGCGAGGCGCGGGAACGCTTGGGCTACATGGTGGCCCAGGAGCGGCTGCCCGGCCTGCTGACGCC
>JAASTB010000145.1 GCA_021767625.1 Wenzhouxiangella sp. | reverse complement strand
GCCGCCGGTTTCTCGCCGGCCGACGCCGCCGTGGCGGTCACGCGCGGCACGCTCGAGCACCTCGATCGCGACGAGTTGCAGGGCGTCATCGCCCACGAGTTCAGCCATATCCTCAACGGCGACATGCGGCTCAATATCCGGCTGATCGGGTTCCTTTTCGGCATCCTGGCCATCGCCATCGTCGGTCGAAAGCTGCTGTACTCCGCGCGCTTCGCGCGCGACAGTCGCAACGCCGGCCCGGC
Source organism: Wenzhouxiangella sp. (assembly GCA_021767625.1). GTDB lineage: Bacteria > Pseudomonadota > Gammaproteobacteria > Xanthomonadales > Wenzhouxiangellaceae > Wenzhouxiangella. Next base: position 5,813 of record JAASTB010000145.1, on the reverse strand, counting down.
GGTCCTCGCCGGGCTGGGGATCGTCGTGCTCGGCTACGTCGGCTTGTTCTTCGGCCGCTGGATCAAGGCCGCGGTTTCCCGCCAGCGCGAGTTCCTCGCCGACGCGTCGGCCGTGCAGTTCACCCGCAATCCCGAGGGCATCGGCAACGCGCTCAAGAAGATCGGCGCGCTCTACGCCGGCTCCTTCCTCACTGCCGACAGCGAAGAAGTGGGCCACATGCTGTTCTCGACCGGCATGGGTTACCAGATGTTCGCCACCCACCCGCCGCTGGAAAAGCGCATCGAGGCGATCGATCCCTCCTTTCGTCCCGAAGAGCTCGAGCGCATTGCCCGCGAAATGGATCGCCACGCCCAGGCGCGCAAGGCCGAAGCCGAAGAGGCCGAGCGGCGCCGGCAGGCGCGGGAAGCGGCCGAGGGAATCGATCCGGCGCGGCTGGTGACCGACCTGGGCAGCCTGGCCGAGCAGATCGGTCGCCCGGGCATGGAGCAGGCGCTCACGGCCGCCATCATGGCCGCGGGCGTTCCGGCACCGCTCGAGCGGGCCGCGCATTCCGACGAGTGGGCGCAGGAACTGGTGTGCAGCCTGCTGATGAGCGAAGACCCGGAAGTGCGCGAACGCCAGCTCCTGCAGGTCGCGCGCAAGCTCGGCGGCGACAGCGAGGCGCAGGTGCGCCAGCTCCACGACGCGTTGTCCGACCAGCCGCGGTCCATGCGCCTGCCCCTGGTCGAGATGGCTTTTCCCCAGATCCGGCGCCGCCCCGAACCCGAGCTCGTGGCTTTCATGCGCCTGCTCGAAGGCCTCGCCCGGGCCGACGGCGAGGTGGACCTGTTCGAGTATTCCCTGACAAGGCTGGTCAACGTGATGATTCGCGATGCGCTCCGCCCGGCGCAGGCCAGGCCGGCGGGCCGCCGCAAGCTGGCATCCCGCAAGAGCGAGGCGACCGAGTTGATGGCAATCCTGGCCCACTACGGCCACCCGGAAGATCCCGCGGGCGCCGAATCGGCTTTCGCCGCGGGCATGACCGAGCTGGACGGGCAGGTGCCGGCGATGCCGGAGGTGAAGGCCTGGGCCGGGCGCCTGGACCAGATTCTGGGACGACTCGACGACCTGCGGCCGGAGTCCAAGCATTCGCTCGTCGCCGCCCTGCTGTGCTGCGCGGCCCACGACGAACAAGTCGTCGACGACGAACTCGACCTGCTACGCGTGGTCTGCGCGATGCTGCACGTGCCGTTGCCGCTGATGGGCGCGGGCGAGCGCTAGGCGCGATTACGATTCAACAAGAACCGTGGAACCACGGGGCACACTGAAAGCACGGACAAAGAGCAGGACCCTAGCGGCAATACGATCGTAGTGACCGCATCAGTAGATACACGAATCCTTTCCGTGCATTCCGTGTCTTCCGTGGTTCCCGGGTTCTGGTTTTCCTGCCTATGCTGCCCGCAATGCCGAGGCCGCCGCCTCATTGCGGATCATGTCGGCGGCCTTCTCGGCGATCATGATGGTCGGCGCATTGGTGTTGCCGCCGACCAGGGTCGGCATGATCGAGGCGTCGATCACGCGCAGGCCCGAAAGGCCCCGCACGCGCAGTTCGGGGTCGACGACCGAGTGCGGATCGCTTCCCATGCGACAGGTGCCCACCGGGTGGTAGATCGTCTCCGCCTTGGTGCGGATGAAGTCGATCAGCCCGTCACGGTCGCGCACGTCGTCGCCCGGATAGATCTCGTGGGCCCGGAAGGGGCGAAAGGCCGGCTGCTCGAGGATTCGCCGCGAGAGCTTCACGCACTCGAGCATCATCTCGAGGTCTTCGGATTCACTCAGGTAGTTGGCGTGGATGGCGATGGGCTGGCGCGGGTCGTCGGAGCGGATCGCCAGGTGCCCTCGGCTCTGCGGCCTGAGCGGACAGGCATGCAGGGTGTAGCCGTCGCCGGGCAGGCGGTTGCGCCCGTGGTCGTCGAGCAGGGCGGGCACGAAATGCATCTGCACGTCCGGCCGGTCGTCGCGGCCGCGGCCGCTGACGACGAAGGCGCCCGCCTCGGCGATGTTGGAGGTGCCCTCGCCCTCGTGGTGCAGGAAGTAGCGCAGGCCCACTTTCAGTTCGTTGAGCTGGTCGTAGGTGACCGGCTGGGAGCATCGCGTGAGCGTGCAGATGTCGAGATGGTCCTGCAGGTTGCGGCCCACATCGAGCAGTTCGTGGCGGCATTTCACGCCCGCGGACTCGAGCATGCCGGCCGGTCCGATGCCCGACAGCATCAGCAGCTGCGGGGAATTGATGGCGCCGGCCGAAAGCAGGACTTCCCGCTCGGCAATTGCGGACTGGGTGATGCCGTGCCGGCGATAGCGCACGCCGTTGATCCGGTCGCCGCCGGCGAAGGTCAGGCCCAGCGTGAACGCGCCGGTGAGCACGGTCAGGTTGGGGCGCGACTTGACCGGATTGAGGTAACCGGCCGCCGTGCTGCAGCGCCGTCCCTGGCGTTGCGTGACCTGGTAGAAACCCACGCCGCGCTGGGCCGGGCCGTTGAAATCCGGGTTGCGGGCGAAACCCGCCTGCTCGGCGGCCTGGATGTAGACCTCGCTGAGCGGGTTCGTGTAGCTCAGGTCCGAGACGCTCAGCGGCCCGCCGACGCCGTGCAGCTCGGACTCGCCCCGGGCCTGGTCCTCGGAGCGCAGGAAGTAGGGCAGGACGTCCTGCCAGCTCCAGCCGGGGTTGCCGGCCGCCGCCCAGTCGTCGTAGTCGGTGCGGTGACCGCGCGAATAGCACATCGCGTTGATGGAACTCGACCCGCCAAGAACCTTGCCGCGCGGCCAGTACAGGCGGCGGTTGTTCAGCGCCGGTTCCGGCTCTGTCTCGTAATTCCAGTTGAGCGACTTGAAGTTGACCAGCTTGGACAGGCCCGCCGGCATGTGGATGAACGGATTCCAGTCGCGCGGCCCGGCTTCCAGCAGCAGCACGCGAATCGAGGGGTCGGCGCTCAGGCGATTGGCGAGCACGCAGCCGGCCGAACCGGCGCCGACGATGATGTAGTCATATGTCTTGGGCATGGCGCTGCTGCCGAGTTTATCTCAGGCTCGATGATAGGGGCCGGAAATAGAGTCATGAGACTAGAGGGTTTCAGGTTTCAGGTTTCAGGTTTCAGGTTTCAGGAAAAGAAGAAACGAGAAACAAGGGGTTCCGGGTTCCGGGTTCGGGGTTCCGGATCGGCGGCCGAAAGCGTTGCGGGGCGGCTTTCCGCGCGAGCCGTGTCGGCCAGCGTTTCGCGGCGAATGCCGCCCTCCGCGCCCTTGCGGCTGCCCGCCCCTGAACCCTGAAACCTGAACACTGAAACCTTCGACTCCAATCCAACCGCTCCACCCAACCCCCGGAACCCCGAACCCGGAACCCGGAACCCCTAGTTTCAAAGCCGATGCAATTGACTCATCAACCCGAACCCACTCAGGCGTATCTCGAGCCCGCGCTCCAAGCCGAGGACTTTGAACTTTTCGCCCATCTCGCCGGGCAGGGTGAGGCGTTTGAGTTCTCCGGACAATCTGAGCCGTTCGGCGTCGTCGTCGGCTGCTTCGACCGCTTCGTGGGCGCCCAGGGCGAGCAGGAAGCCCGCCTGCGTGGTGAAGCCGGCGACTTCGAGGCCGGCGTCGAGGCCGGTCTCGGCCACGGCGGTGAAATCGACGAAGGCCGACAGGTCGGTCAGGCCCGGCCAGACGAAGGGGTCGAAATGGGCACGGTGCCGGTAGTGGCAGACCAGGGTGCCTTCACCTCGGTCGGGGTGGTAGTACTCCGCGCGGGGGTAGCCGTAGTCGATGAACAGCACCAGTCCGCGCGCCAACGGCTCGGTGACGGTCGCCACCCAGCCAGGCAGGTCGACGGCGATTTCCCCGGCATAGCCGGCGGGCAGCCGGCGGCCGAGCTGCTGCTGGAGCGTGTCGAACGCCCGCTCCAGTCGCGGTCGCGGCGGGCGCGTGGTCCACTGCAGCCGTTCGCCGTCGAAGGTCACGCATTGTTCGAGCAACCCCTCCTCGCAGACCTCGAATCGGGCCACGGCGAGCGCGTCGATCACCTCGTTGCCGACGATCACCCCTTCGAAGGCTTCCGCCGGCGGGGCGTCGACCCAGCGGACCCGATCGCGCAGCGCTACCGGCAAATCGGCGAGGGTTTCGCGCTGGACCTCCCGCAAGGCGGCGCTGGGCTCGAGGATCAGGTACTCCCTCGGCGGGGACGCCAGGCCGGCGAGCAGGTCGCGCGCCAGCACGCCCGAACCGGCGCCGAGCTCCAGCAGGGTCCAGCCCGGGCCGAGTTCATCCGCCACCTCGTCGCACTGGCGCGCGAGTGCGGCGGCGAACAATCCGCCCTGTTCCGGGGCGGTGACGAAGTCGCCGGCCGGTCCGAACTTGTGCAGGCCGTTGACGTAGTAGCCGAGCCCGGGCTCGTACAATGCCATCGACATGTATCGGTCGAAGGGCATGGGGCCGTCGCGCTCGATTTCGGCGATGACCTTGCGGCACAACGCTTCGCTCAGCTCAGCCAGTTCGGCCGGCGGCTCGGGCAGCGACAGGGATGGAGAACTCGATGACGACAAGCGTGGAAGCACAGCGTGGACGTGTGGCGATTGTAACCGGCGCGGCCCGGCGCATCGGCGCCACCACGGCCCGGGGGCTGCACGCGCGCGGACTGGACGTGGTGATTCACTATCGCGGCTCGGCCGACGAGGCCGAAGCCCTGCGCGATGAGTTGCTGGCCCTGCGGCGCGGCTCGGTCGCGCTGGTACAGGCCGACCTGGCCGAGCACTCGGCGCCGGAGCGCATCCGCGATGCCGCGCTCGAGGCCTTCGGCCGTATCGATGTCCTGGTCAACAATGCCTCGGCGTTCTATCCCACGCCGTTCGGGTCGGCCACGCAGGACGACTGGGACGAACTGATGGCCAGCAACCTGCGCGCCCCGTTCTTCCTGGCGCAGGCCTGCTCGGGAGAGCTTGCGGCCCGCGAGGGTGCGATCGTCAACATGGTCGACATCCACGGCCTGGTGCCCCTGTCGAATCACCCCGTCTACAGCCAGGCCAAGGCCGGCCTGATCGCCCAGACTCGCTCACTGGCCCGCGAGCTGGCGCCCGAAGTGCGCGTCAACGGCGTCGCACCTGGCGCCATTCTCTGGCCCGAAAGCGAGCAGTCACCGGAAGCCGGCCGCGAAATCCTCGAACGCGTGCCCCTGCAGCGCCAGGGCCATCCCGAAGACATCGCCGGCGCGGTCGCCTTCCTCGCCCTCGACGCCCCCTACATCACCGGCCAGATCCTCGCCGTCGACGGCGGGCGGTTGCTCAACATGTAGCGTTTGGCGAGTCCCCGATCGTGGTGTCGGATGGGCGACCGTGCTCGTTGGACCTCACGCAGAGCCGCAGAAGGGCGGAGTTCGCAGAGAGGAACAGAGAAAAACCAAGGGAACCACGGAATACACGGAAATCACGGAACGAGAAATTCGAATCTGTTTCATTCCGTGTATTCCGTGCTTTCCGTGGTTCAAGGTTTTTCTTTTCCTTGTTCTCCTCTGCGAACTCCGCCCTTCTGCGGCTCTGCGTGAGACCCAATTGGCACGGCATGACCAGCGCCGCCTGAATCAGGGACGCGACACGGGCTACTTCAGCAGGCGGGTGACGTCGCGGAAGCGGGGGTGGCCGGCGTCTTTCATCAGTTCGAACAGGACCATCTCGACGCAGCTCAGGTGCACGCCCGCGGCTTCCATGCGCCGGAAGGCGATGTCGCGGTTGAAGGCCGAGCGGGACGAGACGGCATCGGCGATCAGGTGGACCTCGTAGTTTTCGCTTCT
>JAASTB010000144.1 GCA_021767625.1 Wenzhouxiangella sp. | reverse complement strand
GTTGATCACGGTGTCGCGAATGTCCGGGGAGATTTCCTCCATCATCTGCGTCATCAGCGAGTTCTGGTCGCGGTCCATCACGACCTTGAGGTGGCGATACTCCGGCGGCGCCGAACGGCTGAAGACGCGAATGGCCTCGAAACTGCCCAGGTGGGAGCCCAGCAGCATGCAGCCGCGGCCCCGGTCGAGGACTTCGTGCAGGTGCTCGACACCCTCGGGCCGGACGTCGAGCTCATCGCCGCGGCCGGCCAGCAGCAGCACCCGGTCGACGATGGTGATCGCGAAGGTGTAGATGTGGATCATTACGCCCCACCAGCCCTTGCGCGGGGCATCGACGCGTTCGAGCCAGGTCTTCGAGGCGCGCCGCTCCGGCCCGCGCACGAGAAAGAAGTAGAGCGTGGTGGGCAGGAGACCGACCTGGGCGAAACCCCGGCCGATGTGGAGGATGCACCAGCGGATCAGCGCGAGCCAGAAGCGGTTGCCCCCCTCGGGGCGCTCACGCCAGTGGGCCATGACGGCACTGCCCGCGCGCGACGGCCTCGCCGTCCTCGGTCCGGATGGTGAAGGAGAACTGGTCGGCCGCGCCTTCGATGTGCAGGCGGATGGGCTGCTCCGGGCGCACCGGACGCAGGAACTTGATCCGTTGCCAGCGCGTCGGCCCGTCGCGGAAGCCGGCCAGCACGCGCGCCTGGCGCTGGACCAGTTCGAGCAGGACCACGCCGGGCACCACCGGATTGTCCGGGAAGTGGCCCGGCAGCGCCGGGTGGTCGGCGGGAATGCGGCAGATCACGTCGACGGGATTCATCCGGCTTGCCTGCAGGTTCGGGCGAAGAACTGGAGCAACGAGCGGCGCGGCAGCTTGCCGGTCTCGGCGCGTGGCAGCTTCTCGACCAGGCGCAGCGGCCGGGGCATGAAGGCCGCGTCGATGCGCCGTCCCAGCGCGCGACGGATGTCGGCGGGTTCCAGGTTGGGAGCCACGACCAGGGCGGCCAGGCGCCGTGCCGGGCCGTCTTCGTCTTCGGGCGGCTGGAAGATCACCCCGTCGAGTACGCCGGGGATGTCGAGCAGCACGCCCGTGAGCTCGGCCAGGGAGCCGCGCTTGCCGGCGATGTTGACCAGGTCGCTCTGCCGGCCGAGCAGGCGGAAGCTGTCGCGAGTGCGGAATTCCAGGTGATCCATCAGCCGGACGGGGCCGGGCAGGTGGGCGGCGCGCGCCACGGTGCCGTCGGCCTCGGGCGTGAGTTCGAAGGCCTCGAACAGCTGCCAGTCGGCCACGCGCGCGGTCTGGCGGCGGGCCAGGCAACCGGTTTCGGAGCAGCCGTAGATCTCGGTGACCACCGCCCCGCTGAGCCGCTCGAGCCGTCGCGCCAGCGAACGGCTCAGGGGCGCCGTGGCCGAGTAGATGCGTTCGACGTCGGGCAGCTCGATGCCCGACTCGACCAGCGCGCGCAGGTGGACCGGGGTGGAAACCAGCACGCGCGGTTGCTCGAGTTCTTCCAGTTGCCGGCAGATGTCGGCCACGAAGAAGGGGTGCGCGGAAGAAACGGTGACGGCGCCGAACCAGGGCATGAGCACCGAGGTCTCCAGCCCCCACATGTGCTGCGGCGGCACGGTGGCCAGCACGCGTGCACCCTGTGGCGGATCGAGCTGGGCCAGGTTGAGCAGGCTGCTGTCGTGCAGCGTTCGCCAGGGTTTCTCGATGCGCGAGGCACGCCCGGTGCTGCCGGAGGTGAACACCACCGCTGCGCGCTGGTCGGCGGGGATGCGCGAAATGCGCTGGGCCTGTTCCCGACTGTCGAGGGCCTCGGACGGGTCGATCACGGTGCCCGCGAAGCCTTCCAGGGGGCAGTCGGCTACTACGACGGCACCGGCGAAGCTGTCGACCAGCTCGTCAACGGTGGCCTTGAGTCGGTTGGCCGGCAGCAGGTTGCTCCCGCCGGCCACGACGGCGGCGGCAAAGGTCACGCTGAAGGCGTGACGGTCCTGGCACAGGTTGATGACCGGAGCCCCGGGCGGCAGTTGCCCGGCCAGGGCCTCGGCACGCGCGACGAAGCGGCCGACGCTGACCGGCTCGCCGCCGTGCAGCATGACGAGCTCGTCGAGCGAGCGTGTGGTCAGGGGAAGCGTGGTCATCGGGCGAAATGATGGGGCTGAATGCGGATCACGTCCAGCAGGAAGCGGATCAGGCCGGGATGATCGTCTTCGGGAAAGCGGTAGCGCCGCAGCAGCAGTTCGAACCAGAGCGTGGCCAGCATGATCAGCGGGGCCGCGGCCACCACCCAGATCAGCCAGGCCTGTGCCTGGTCGGTGGCGGCCAGCCACAGCGCCACGGCGCCGATGCCCGCGAGCACGGCCGCCCAGGCCAGGGTCCAGGCGCGCAGCCAGCCGGCGGCATGAGCGGGCGCTTGGGTGCCGTTGCCTGCGTGGACCAGTTCGGCGAAGCGCGCGATGACCGGCGTGCTGTCGCCTCGTAGCGTCGAGGCGAACCACAGGCCCAGGGCGACGAAGATCACCCCCGGCGGCCACAGCGCCAGCGAGGGGGCGAAGAGCGCGATGCCGGCCAGTGCCAGGGCGGTGCCCATCAGGACGCTGCGCCCGATCCAGCCGGGCAGCAGGGGCAGGAACAGCAGCGCCAGCAGCGGCAGGCACAGCGACCGCAGCTCGGGCCGTCCCAGGTGGAGCGAGACGTAGACCAGAGCCGGGTAGAGGGCCAGGGCGATCAGGCGCCAGCGAGGCATGACGAGGCCGGGGCCGCGTGAACCGTCAACCCTGCTCGCGCAGGGACTGGACGTGTTCGTTGAGCGAACGCAGGTTGGCGAAGGCGTGGCGGTTGCGTTCGTCGTCCGCCTTGAGCTGGACGCCGTACTGCTTGGAAATGGCCACGGCCAGTTCAAGTGCGTCGATCGAATCGAGGCCGTACTCGCCCCCGAACAACTGCTTGTCGGGTTCGATTTCCTCGGGCGAGAGGTCCTCGAGGTTGAGCGAGCTGACGATCAGTTCGGCCAGTTCGTGTTCCTGCGGCGACTGTTGTGTACTCATTGCTGCTCCTCCCGGCGGCTGCGACGGCTCGTGCGCCCGACCCGCCGGGTTCGTCGGGTTTCGTGACTGAGATGGTACGGATTGCGCCGCGGCCAGTCGACGGCGGCGGCCAAGTGGGTTAACGACATTATAATACGGAAGATGCCATATACGTCTGCCGCCCCCGATAGCCATTCTGCTCCTTCCCGCCCGGCCGAGATGCCGCGGCGGGCGGATGTCGCTGTGATCGGCGGCGGTCCGGCCGGCTCGACCATGGCCAGCCTGCTGGCGCGCGACGGGCACACGGTCGTGCTGCTGGAGAAGGACGGACATCCCCGCTTCCATATCGGCGAGTCGCTGTTGCCGCACAACATGAAGATCATCCGCGAACTGGGGCTGGAGGATCGCCTGGCCGGCCTGGGCGTGTTCAAGCCGGGCGCGGACTTCACCGGCGACGAGGCCGAGGAGCATCGTCACGAAATCCGCTTCGACGAGGCCCTCGAGGTGCCGGAAGGCTGCGGCCACGCCTGGCAGGTGCGCCGCTCGGAGTTCGACCGGATGCTGTTCGAGCATGCCGCCGAGTGCGGTGCGCGGACCTTCGAGGGCGCGCGGGTCAGGCACATCGACTTCGACGCCGACGAGCCGGAACTCACCGTGGCCCGGGACGGCGACGAGCATCGGCTTTCGGTGCGATTCGTGGTCGACGCCAGCGGGCGCGATGCGATGCTGGCCAGACGCTTCGACCTTCAGCAGCGCAACCGTGAGCATGGGACGGCGGCGCTCTACGGTCATTTCCGTAACGTGCCGCGGCGCGCCGGCGAGGCAGCCGGCAACATCAGCATCTACTGGTTCGAGCACGGCTGGATCTGGATGATTCCCCTGGCCGACGGCGTGATGAGCGTCGGCGCGGTCTGCAATCCCGAATACCTGCGCCAGCGCGGGCGCGACGTCGAGCGCTTCTTCTTCGACACGATTGCGCTCAACCCGCACGCGGCCGAACGCATGAAGGCGGCCGAGCGGGTCTCGCCGATTACCGCCACCGGCAACTACTCCTATTTCTCCAGCCGCCTGATGGGGCCGAAGTGGCTGCTCGTCGGCGACGCCGGCATGTTCGTCGATCCCGTCTTCTCCTCGGGCGTGTTCTTCGCCATGTACAGCGCCAGCCTGGGCGCCGACATCGTGCGCGCCGAACTGGCCGGCGATGCGCGTGCCGCCGCCGCTGCGCGCCGGCGCTACCGCCGCAAGGTGCGTCGCGGCGTGCGCGAGCTGTGCTGGTTCATCTATCGCTTTCCGGCGCCGGCCATGCGCCACCTGTTTCTCAATCCGCGCAACGTCTTCGGCCTGCGGCAGGCGGTGATCTCCGTGCTGGCCGGCGATCTGCACGACAACGGCCGCGTGCGCCGGCGGATCCGCCTGTTCCGGCTGATCTACCTGGTGCTGAGCCTGCGCTACCTGCCCGGTGCCATCCGGGCCCGCCGCCAGCGGCGGCAGAATGCGGCGATGGGGTTCGACCATGCGGCATGAACCCACGCGCGTGAACCTGCCCGGGGGCGTGACCGTCGAGGCGGCCGGCGGGGGGCGAACCGACTCGACCCTGTTCGAGTTCGCGCTCGCCGGGGCCCGGCCGGAAGCGGCCGGCTGTGGGCTGGTGTGGCTCGGCGGTGACCTGGTCGATGAGCGTTGGGCGGTCGATGCGCCGGTTTCGGCCGGCCGCGACGACGACCTCGGCTGGCGCCGCGCCGGCGACCTGCTGTTCCTGGCGCTCGAGTGGCCCGACGACCCGGCCGACGACCCGGCCGCCGCCGTCGAGGCGGCCTACGACCGGTTGCTGGCCGCGGCCGCGGCCGCCGGCTGCCGGCAGTTGCTGCGGGCCTGGAATTACCTGCCGGCCATCAACGCCGGCGCCGGCGATGCCGAACGCTATCGCCGCTTCTGCCTGGGGCGGGCGGCCGCGCTGGAAAAGGCCGGCTACGGCGACGGCGAGCTGTGCGCGGGCACCGCCATCGGCGGCGACGAACCGCTTCTTCGCGTCTACCTGCTGTGCGCGCCCGAGCCGGGGATCAATATCGAGAACCCGCGCCAGGTCAGCGCCTATCGTTATCCGCGGCAATACGGCCCGCGCAGCCCGTCGTTTGCGCGCGCCACGGCCATCGCCGGACCCGGCGACGGCACGCTGCTGATGATATCGGGCACGGCCAGCGTGGTCGGGCACCGCACCCTGCACGAGGACGACGTGGCCGCGCAGCTCGAGGAAATCATCCGCAATCTCGAATCGCTGATGGCGCAGTCGGCCCGCGATCTCGGGCGTCCGGGTCTGGCGGAATTCGGCGACGGCAGCCTGCTGCGCGTGTACGTGCGCCACGCCGCCGACTGGCCGCTGATCGAGCAACGCCTGCGCCGACGCTGGCCGGCGGCGCGCCTGGCGGGCCTGCGCGGGGACGTGTGCCGCTCGGACCTGCTGGTCGAAATCGAGGCGGTCAACCGGAGCTGACCAGGGCGTCCTCGACCGCTTCGGGCCCTTCGACCAGTTCCCGGGGCAGGCCGGCGAGCAAGTCTTCCTCGATGCCTCGCGCTTCGTCGGCGGCGGTCAATTCGGTATGGACCGACCGCGGCGCGATCGCACGCAGCTGCAGGGCCAGGGCGTGCAGCATGTCGGCATTGCGACCGAGCCGCTCGCCCAGGGCCTCGTCGGATTCACCTTCCACTTCGGTCAGTTCCCGGTTGAGCCGCACGAGCAGCGGCGATGCCGACTGGTCGACCAGCACGCCCGGCGCCCCGTCGTTCGGTTCGGCTTCGGCTCAGCGGCGGAACATCGCCTGGATCTCGACGTTGACGGCGCGCAGGCGGTCGAGTTCGGCACCGTGGCGGGCGATGAAGGCCATGTCGGTGGTGCGCCGCGCGAAGAACAACAGCGCCAGCACGCCCCAGTAGTAGGCGTAGTCCCAGATCGTCTTGGCGCTCATCGCGCGGAAATGCCCGAACAGCGGGTACTGGCCGCGGTACAGGGCCAGGGAGGATTCGTAAAAGGAGAAATAGGTTCGCTC
>JAASTB010000143.1 GCA_021767625.1 Wenzhouxiangella sp. | reverse complement strand
TGAGCGCCGGCGAGCTGGCGTCGCACTTCGACGTTTCCAAGCCGACCATGTCGGTGCACTTCCGGGTGCTCAAGGAGGCGGGCCTCGTGAGTGTGGAGCGCGACGGGAAGTTGATGATCTATTCGCTGCGCATGTCCGTGCTGGAAGAAGCGCTGATGGGCTTCGCGCAGACCTTCGGAATGGCGCCCCCATCCGAACAATCCGACAAAGAGGAATCCGAACAATGAACAAGGAACTCACCTGGCGCCCCATCGCGCTGCAGATACTGATCCTGCTCGCCATCGCCTTCGGCGTCCTGGCCTGGACCCAGCGGCCCGAGGGGGCCCTGGTCTGGATGACCGGGATGCTCTCCATGCCGCTGGCCTGGCTGCTGGTCGTCGCCTTCGGGGCCATGCCCGGGCCGGACCGTCCCCGGGAACGTCGAACGGTTTTCAACAGCTTGATCGGCGGTGCACTGATGATCGCCGGCGCACTGGGCGCCTCCGCCCTGGGCAGCCTGGGTGCCATCGAGGAAGAGTGGATCACGCGCTACGGCATGATCGTGATCGCGCTGGCCCTGGTGGTGACCGGCAATGGCCTGCCCAAGAAGCGCGAAACCGCCTGCGGATCGGCTCGCGGCCTGGCGGTCAAGCGGCTGCTGGGCTGGACCTTCGTCGTGACAGGTTTGTTGCTGGTTGTTGCCTGGCTGACTCTGCCCCTGGTCAACGATGTCGCCTGGTGGGCCACTTTCGGCATCTACGCTGCCGCAGGCACCGTCTGCGTTATCGGGATTCGGCGCATTGCCACGCGATCCTCGGCCGGGGCGGCGTCGTGAGGGGCCGCCTGGCCCCTCACGATTCGGTAGCCGGTCAGTCGCAGTCGGCCAGTTTCGGCCTGGCGAGCCGCTCGATCGGATACTCCCCTGAACCGTAGCCTTCTGCCATGCTTTCCCAAAACACGCGACCGCGTTCCTCACCATAGAATTCCAGCCGCAGGCTGCCCCAGACAACATGGTCGATCTCGCCGCTGTCGAAGCCGGGTCCCAGCACGGTGCCTACGGGCTGGATCAGGTGTTCGATCTCGACCTCGGCGATCGTAGAGTCCGTCGCCGGGGTGGAGGCGGTAACGGCCGGACCGCTGATCACCCCGTCACCAACCATCCAGGCCTGCCGGCCCGAGGAGTCGGGCGTGTACGTGAACCAGTAGACCACCGCCCGGTCGTCGGGCAGCACCTCGACGATGAACCCTTCGCCAGATCGTTCCGGGTCGTACCAGGCGCCGGAGTATTCCTGGAAGGGGGTCCGGGTGGCGCAGGTCGTGCCGGCCAGCTCGCTCAGGCGAACGTGTTCCCGGCGCTCGTGTAGACGCGGCGGGGGCGGGTCGATGGCGACTTGCCGGCCCTGGATCCACCAGCCGGAATAGACGCTGAGCCGGTCGGGCAGCCGGACCATCTCGAGGGCGCGGTCCCCGTAGGTCGTGACGTACCCGCCGTCCAGCCCCAGCCCAAAGCGCCCCCCGAACGGGACCAGCGACGGTGGGAACACGGCCGCGAATCCTTCCGGCGGGGTGGTTTGGACCGACCACATTTGCTCGTCGTACGCCGAATCCACGCGAGCAGGAAAGCCGAACCAGTAGTGAAGCACCTCGCCGCCACCGAGCAGCATGACGCTGTAGCCGGTGCCGGAGCGGTCGGGGTCGTACCAGCTGCCGCTGACGGTCGGGTCGATGTCCACGCGCTGCCGATCGTTACACTCGGCCAAGTTGCCGGCGCGGTGCGCAGACTCGAGGAAGGACACCAGTGCCGGGTCGAAGGGTTGGTCGAAGCGGTTCCAGCACAGCGCGAGCCCGTCGTCGGCAAACTCGATCTCGGTCACGGCGCCGGGCAGTTCCCCGCTGAACTCGTTTCGCGACAAATCGGCACGGGTCGAGAGGTCATCCCGGAGGGCCGCGAGCCAGGGCATTATCGAACCGCTGAGTCGGTTGCCGGACAGGTTTAGTGTGCGCAGCGACAACTCACCGAACCAGGACGGTGCGGGGCCGGAAAGCTGCGTGCCGGCGAGGTCCAGTTCGCCGAGCATCGCCGGCGGATCGGGCAGGGTGTCGGGCAAGGCCTGCAGGGGATTGTGCGCGAGTCGGATCCTGCGCAGGCTCGGCAGGCTGAACAGTGTGTCGAGGCCGTCGGCCGTGAGCGAGTTCCTCGCCAGCTGCAGCTCTCGCAGCGAGGGATGATCGGACAGCCCCGCCGGGGGTGCGGCCATGAGGCCGTTGCCGCTCAGGTCCAGCGTGGTTAGCGAAGGAAGGGTGTCCGCTGTGACCGGCCATTGCTGCATGAGTGCATTGTCGGCGAGGTCGAGTCGCTGCAGATCGATGAGCGTTGCCGGGTCGATGCCGGCCAGGCTCGTGATGGCGTTTCCGGCCAGGTCCAGTTCCTGCAGGCCCGCCCAGGCCTGGTGGCCGAGATCGATCTCGCCGGTTAGACCGGTGCGCGCCAGTTCGAGCAGGCCGATGGCATCGTCGCTGCGCCAACTGGGCGGTGGAAGCTCGCCGAGCGGGTTGCCGCTGAAGCGCAGCCAGCGGCCGCTGGCGACCGGGCTGGCGGCCTCGGTGTAGCCGCTCAGCCGGTTGCCCACGACGTTGACGAACAGCAGGGATTCGGAGAGCAGGCTGCCGGGAATCGGGCCGTCGAGATCGTTGTCCGAAAGCTCGAGATACTCGAGAGAGGCAAACTCCCCGAACGCGGCCGGTATCGGTCCGGCGAGATGGTTGTCGTTGAGCCGCAACTCGCGAAGCCCGGCCAATTCCGCCAGCGCGCCCGGCAGGTTGCCGACGAGCTCGTTGTCGACCAGGAACAGGCTGTGAACGTATCGCTGCCCGGAATCGGCTTCTCGGCAATTCACCCCGTGCCAGTCGCATTCCGTGCCGGCCTCGCCCAGCCAGCCTTCCTTGTTCTTCCACGAATTGCCGCCAGCTGCGTCGTAGAGCGCGATCAACGCCTGGCGCTCCTGGGGTGATACCTGGGCGAGGACGGGGGTGCTGCCGACTAGAGTCAGCAGCACCCCCAGGGCGCCTGTCATTCGGTGAAAGGTCGTCATGAGCGGGCTCCCTCGATTGTGTGCCGGTCAGTCGCAGTCGGCCAGTTTCGGCTTCGCCAGGCGTTCGAGCTCGTAGTTGCCCTGCCCGTACCCGGGCATCTCGCTTTGCCAGATGACGTGGCCGTCGCCGCCGGCATCGAAACGAATCTCGACGGTGCCCCAGTCGATCGCTTCGATCGCATCGGGGTCGAAGTCCGGGCCGAATGTGCCGCCGACAGGTCTGAGCATGTCGACCTCGAGGCGGTTTTCGTAGACCGAGATCGGGTCCGTTCCGGGACCGCCGGGCAGGAACTGGCCGTCGCCGACCATCCAGCTCTGGTAACCGGTCTGGCCCGGCTCGTACGTAAACCAGTAGACCACCACGGATTCGTCGGGCAGGACCTCGACGACGAAGCCTTCCCCGGAGCGTGACGGGTTGTACCAGGCGCCGGAGTACTTCTGGTAGGGGCTCTGGTTGTCGCAGGTCGTGCCCGCCAGGGTCGACAGTTGCACCATTTCGATGTTCTGCGAAACCGGCGGTGCGCCCAGGGCGGTGCCGATGCGTCTCTCGCTCATCAGTTTGCCGTTCTCCAGCCAGGCGAGGTTGAGGTCTCCGGCCATGTCCAGCGGATAGTTCTGGGGATTGTCGAGGCCCTGTCCGAACTGCCCGTCGGTCGGTGCATGGGCGACCAGCGGCTCCAGGCCGGGATGCTCGATGAGCTCGCTGCCGGTCAGCCAGTTCTGCCGCTGCGGCGTCGCGTCCGCGGGGGAGTAGGTGAACCAGTGGACCATGGTCTGGCCGTCCTCGAGGAGCATGACCGAGAAGCCTTCACCGGCCCGCTCGGGGTCGTACCAGGAACCGCTGAGGCCCGGGTCGGTGTCGGCGAGCGTGCGGTTGACGCAAACTTCGTAGGGTCGGTCGGCGTGCTCCGATTCCAGCCAGTCCATCGCCTCTTCGTCCGAAATGGAGAGGTCGTTCCAGCACAGGTTGACCCACTTTTCCGCGTCGCGGGACTGCTCGAGGATCGATTCGTCGAGGACGCCCGTGAACCGGTTGTCGCGCAGGTCGAGAACCACGCCGATGTCCGTTTCCACCGGTTCGTCCGGATTGTCGGGGTCCGGCGGATCCAGGAGAGTTTCGCTCATGGCGCGAAGCGCGGGAAGCACGCTGCCGGTCAGTTCGTTGCCCTGCAGGCTCAGGCCGCGGAGTTCGAGGTCCGAAAAGGAATCCGGCAGGGCGCCCTCCATCCGGTTGAAGGCCAGGTCCAGGTTGCCGAGAGAGGTCAGGCTTGAAATGCCGCTGGGGAGGCTCTGCAGTTGGTTGTCCGGGGCGATGAGGAAGGCGATTCGCGGCGCCGAGCCCGCCTGGATTTCGATCGAGGAGAGGTTGTTCTCGCTCAGGTCGGCCATGACGAGCCTGGCGTAGCCGTCGGACGCCAGGCTCCAAGTGCCGGACAGGTCGTTGTCCGCCACCTGAAGGACCCGGAGGCCCGAGGCCTCGTTGAGGGAGTCGGGGATCGAGCCACTCAGCCCGTTGTTGAGCAGGGCAAGCACGTAGCCGCCGTCCCCGTCCGTTCCCGTGCATTCGATGCCGTACTAGTCGCACTCGGTGCCGGGCTCGCCCAGCCAGCCTTGCTTGTTCGTCCAGTTGTCGCCGTTGGTCGCTTCATAGAACGCGATCAGCGCTTCGCGGTCGTCCGCGATGGAGTCGTAATCGGACTGCTGGGCCGAAGCACTGCCGCCCTAGCCGAGCAGGAACAGTCCCGTGGACGCGATCGCCCCACGGAGGATGGTTCCGGAAATGCCGCAACTTCGTATCATTGCTGATTTCTCCCTACTGTTTGAGTGCCAAGTAGGATCAGGCTAGCAACCCAGTGATCAGCAATAGATTACGGGGTCGTAAAAGCCGGGTTAACGGTTCTCGCCCGAGCTGTGGGCGTCGGAACTCAATCGCACTCGGCCAGCATGGGCCGGGCCAGGCGTTTGATCTGAAATTCGCCCGAGCCGTAGTCCTCGATGAGGCTTTCGTACCGCGCCTCGCCGTTGCCAGCTTCGCCGAAGTCGATCGTCAGCTCGCCCCATTCGATCGGGTCGACGTCTTCGGGGTCGAAGTCCGGTCCGTAGCTTGCGCCTTGTGGCTGGTGAAGCGTGAATGTGAGTTGAGCCGGACTCGCCATGCCCACCGCACCGCTGCCGACCATCCAGGCCTGCTCGCCGGAGTCGCCGGGCCTGTAGGTAAACCAGTAGACGACGACGCGATCGTCGGGCAGTACTTCGATCAGGAGGCCTTCGCCGGATTGCTGCGGGTTGTACCAGGCGCCGGAATACTGCTGGTAATCGCTGCCGTTCTCGCAGGTCGTTCCGGCCATGCGCGAGAGGCGCTGGTAGTCCAGGCGATCGTCGAACAGTGGTGGCGGGCACAGGCCGGGGCCGGGTGCGACTTGCGGTCCCCATGGCCCGCAGGCCGGCAGGTCGTAGTAGTGACGGTGCAGGCTGAGTGTGTCGGTGCCGACGCGGTCGGCGCGAAAGCGGCCGGTGGGCCGCACGAAGCGATACTCCTCGTCGGCGGCGATGCCCTCGCCGAAGTAGCCGCGCGTTTCGCGCACGGGATCCCAGCGCAGCCACCTCTCGCCGGCGTGGCCCAGTTCGAACAGCCACTGCTGGCGGCCTTCGCTGTCGAAGCCGAAGCTGTAGAGCAGGGGCGCGCCCTGGTCGAGAATCATCAGCGAAATGCCTTCGCCGGAGCGGCCGGGATGAAACCAGCTGCCGCTGACGGTGGCGTCGACGGCCATGCGCTGTCGACCCAGGCAGGCTTCGAAGTCCGTGGAGCCGACGTGGCGCGCGGCGATCCAGTCCCTCACGGCGGGGTCTTCGACGAGGAAGTCGTTGTAGCAAAGGTCGAGTCCGGCGCCGACGTTCGTGTCGCCGCGTTCGGCCAGCCCTCCGGCGTCCATGACTTCTTCGCCCAGCTCGGCGGCGAAGCGATTGCCGTTGAGGTAGAGAAAGCTCTGCTCGAAGCCGTGCATGGCCGCAAAGGCATGTTCGGCTCCGGCGTCGAGGCGGTTG
>JAASTB010000142.1 GCA_021767625.1 Wenzhouxiangella sp. | reverse complement strand
TCGAGTTGGCAGATCAATCGTGATGCCTGGTTCATCGGGCGCGACACCAACGCCGTTGTTGGTTTCGAAGTCCCGGGTGGATACAACGAGGGTATTCCGATCCGTATGAACTGGCCCAACGGTTCCTATTCGGTCACCACCACGCTCGAGAGCGTCGACTCCGGCGACGGCAGCGGAGCGCCGGGCGATCGAAACTACCTGACGCAGTCGAACACCATCGAGGTGGTTTCCCAGCCGCAAGGCGACGTAAACGTTTCAGCCAACGGTTCGCCGGCCAACGGTGAATCCTTCTACCAGGGCGACCAGCCCCAGTTGACCATCAGCGTCGACGGCGCGCTCCAACGACCCGAAAGGGACCTGGCCGTGGTGTTCGACGGAATGCGGCCATCGGACAGCACGCCCCAGGCGGGCGAGGGCGTCTGCACGGACCTGCTTGCTGCGGTGGACTGTGCCGCGCTGGGCTCAGCCATCGGCTTCGGCAATCCGGTGCAGAATGGCTCGACGACCTTGTTCAATGCGCCGGTTTCCATCCGGACGGATGCCGAAGCGGGCACCTGGACGCTGCGCTACTTCCTCGTCGAGGACGACGGCGGCTCGGCCGGACAAGTGGTCGATCAGCTGGACGTGTCGCTGACCATCGACGAGTCCACCGCGGCCATCAACGGTTCGCTGACGGTCAGCGGTGTCGAGGGCGGCCCGCAGCCCGGCGAGAACGTGGCGGTCGAAGCGGTGCGTCAAAGCGATGGCTACGGCGTTAACACCCTCGGCGATGCGGCCGGTGACTACACTTTCTCCGGCCTGCCGCAGGGCGTCTACACCGTGACCGCAAGCCAGGCCGGTTTCTCGACCGAACAGCAAAGCGTCGATCTGGCAGACGGTGCCGATGACGCTTCGGGTGTGGACTTCAGCCTCGCTTCGGCCGTCAACGGCGCGTTCTCTTCCACCGTGGGCGGCATCGACGTCGAGTCGCTGCGATTCGACTCAGGCGAGACCCTCAACCACGTCGACCTGACGTTCGAACGCACGGACGGCGGTCCCGCCGCGGACTTCTTCGTGTCGCTCGAGGTCTACGATGCCGAAGGCGACTCGATCCCGTATACCGACCCCGCCGAAGGTATCTTCACGCCGGAGACGCTGAGCAGTCTCGACATCGGCCCGGCCAACGTGAAGTCGATTGGCGGCACGGACTCGGTTTCTTTCCTCGATGGCGCGACGATCGAGCTCGGCCCCAATGCCTGGCGCGTGGCCAGCTTCGAGTATTCCCTGATCGACGATCGATACCCGCCGCAAAGCGGGCGAATCAACCACCAGTCCACGAGCCTGGATCTGGATATCGGATCCGACTGGGCCGACAGCTTCGACGGCGCCTTCGACGAGGGCGACTGGCAGTTCTTCGCCTTCGACGGTTCACCCACGCTCTACGAACCGGCCACGGCCGGCATCAGCGGTGACTACCTGCAGATCAACGATCCGGCCGCACTGTATGCCGGTGGTTATCTGCCGCGCTCGTTCGGCGAGTCGCGCGTGGCCTCGCTGGTCAACGCCGACGGCACCAATACCGGCGCCAGCCCGGACAACCAGATCGACCACGGCGTATTGAGTCACTTCGATCCGGGGATGCTGGAAGGCTATGCGGCCTACATCCGCTACGAGCTGGAATACCAGGAGCTGGTGTTGATCAAGTTCGACGCCGATAACCTCGAAGAGCCCCTGATCGAACAGAGCGTGCCGCTTGCCGACATCGGCGACGGCGACTGGTCGAAGGGCCGCATGTACATGGTCGAGCTTGACGTGGTCAATCGGGGCGGAAGCGCGCTGATGATCGCCCGGGCCTTCGACGCCGACACCGGCGCGCTGCTGGCCACGACCGAAGCGACCGACAGCAATCCCTTCGGCCCCGGTTATGCTGGCGTGACCGCGATCACCAACTCGACCGGTATCAACGGCACTTTCGATACGGCATCGGCGACTTCGAGCTTCGCCTCGGCCGATCTGTCCGATCAACTGCTCGGCTTCGGTGCCGTTGAAGCCTTCAGCAGTTCGGCGCCGCAGACCGTGACGGTCGACAATCGCGGCAATGCGCCGCTGGCGATCAGCGATGTGGCCATCGGCGGCAGCGATGCCGGCGCGTTCAGCCTGCAAGCCAACAGCTGCGGCGCCTCGGTTGCCGCCGGCGCGAGCTGCAGCTTCGAGGTGGTATTCACGCCCGAAGGCGCGGGTGCGGCCTCGGCCGAAGCGCTGATCGAGTCCAACGCATCGACCAGCCGCGACGTGGTACTGCTCGAAGGCGAGGGCACGCCGGCGTCGGCCACGGTCACCCTGTCGAACCTGACGCAGACCTACGACGGCGCTCCCAAGCTGGCGACGGTCACGACCGATCCGGCCGGCCTGAACGTGGTCGTCACCTACGACGGCGCCGGCGCCGCGCCGGTCGACGCGGGCAGCTACAGCGTGGCGGCCAGCATCGACGAGCCGAACTACAGCGGCAGTGCCAGCGAAACGCTCGTCATCGAGGCGGCAGACCAGAACATCGTCTTCCCCGCCATCGCCGATCGCAGCGTCGACGACTCGCCGTTCACCGTCTCGGCTACGGCCGACTCCGGCCTGGCGGTCAGCTTCAGCGTGATCTCCGGCCCGGCCAGTGTCAGCGGCAACGAAGTCACGCTCGACGGCGTGCCGGGCACGGTCACGATTGAGGCCGCACAGCCCGGCAACAACAACTGGAACGCCGCGCCCACCGTGCAGCAGAGCTTCCAGGTCACCGAGGGCGATGCTGTCGATATCGCGGCGGTCAGTGCCACGACCATCAACGGCCAGGCCGGCCAGCCGGTCGCCGCGGGTGATCTGCCGACGGTGCTCGTCACCGACAGCCAGGGCAACCCGGTCTCGGGCGTCACGGTGAGCTTCTCGGTGGCCTCCGGCGGCGGCAGCGTCACCGGCGCCACGCAGGTGACCGACGCCAACGGCCAGGCCCAGGTGGGCGGCTGGACGCTGGGCGGCGAGTCCACCCAGACGCTCGAAGCCGCGGCCCCGGGGCTGAGCGGGTCTCCGGTGGTGTTCACGGCCAACGCTGACGCCGACTACCAGTTCTCCGTCAGCGTCGACGACGGCCGCCAGAGCATCGAGGTGGGCGAGCGCAACAGCTACGTCATCGTGGTCAGCAACAACGGCGACAGCGATGCCGTCGGCGCCCAGGTCACCGGGCAGATTCCGCCCCAGCTCAGCGCCGCCTCGGCCGACTGGTCCTGCGTCCCCGGCGGCTCGGCAACCAGCTGTGCCGGCACCGGCACGGGCGACTTGTCCGATGCGGTCGACCTGCCGGCCGGCGCATCCGTGGTCTACATCCTGGAAGCGGATGTCGTAGGCGGATCCGGCGGCAGCATCGACATGGAAGTCAGCGTCAATCTCGGCGGCGCGACGGGCAGCGGTGTCGACAGCACGAACGTCGCGATCACCGAAGACGCCATCTTCTCCGATCGCTTCGAGTCGGCCCAGTCCGGCAACGCGGTCCGCTTCGACAGCGCCCGCGAGCAGGCCAGCGCATGGCTGCAGTTTGCCGACCGCCTGGCCGGCGGCCTTCCCCCGCGGGTGCTCCTGCGGGGAGAGGATGCGGCCGGCAACGACGTGTTCCGCGTCCGCGCCCTTCGGGCGGGCAATCAGCTGCTCCTGCGCCTGTCCGTACGCGACAGCGGCGGCGTGTGGCATCGCGCTGCGTGGCAGCCGGTGACATCGCCCGAGCGCCTGCTTGCCGTCGACTACGACGCAGCAACCGGCACCCTGCTGGTTACCGGCGAGAAACTCCAGGCCAGCCTGCTCGGCAGCAAGACCGCCCCGCAGGTCACACGCCTGATCGCCGACAAGGGCATCACCCTGGAAATGGACGACTGAACCCGGTCGGCAACCCATTCCAGCGGCCCAAACGAAAAACGCCCGGCTCGAAAGGCCGGGCGTTTTTCTTACTTTTGATCCTGGAGTTTGAGTTTCAGGTTTCAGGAAAGTACAAGAATGGTTCGGTTTTCCGGGTTCGGGTTTCTGGTTTTCGGCTAGCGTCCGGCTTTGGCGGGGTTGGCGGCCTGGAGGCTGGCCCTACGGATTTAGGGTTTTTCATAGTTTGTAGTAGTCAAGGTACCAATTGACGAACTTGGCTAGGCCTTCTTCTACGTTGACCCGAGGACTGTAGTTGATGGCTTCGGCCAGGCTGGTGACGTCTGATTCGGTGTCGGGGACGTCGCCAGGTTGTAGGGGGAGCATTTCCATCTTTGCCTTTTTGCCCAGTTCATTCTCAAGCACCTCGATGTAGTGCATCAGCTCGACGCTGTTTTCGTTGCCAATGTTGTAGATGCGGTAGGGGGCGACTCTGCTCGTTGCAGGGTCTGGAACATGGGGCTCCGGCTTTGGGGTTCCGGCTTCCAGTTCGATTGAAACCGGCTTCGGCGGTCTGTCCAAGATTCTGACTATTCCTTCTACGATGTCGTCGATGTAGGTGAAGCTGCGTCGGTGTTTGCCGTGGTTGAAGACTTTGATGGGTTCGCCTGCCATGATGGCCTTGGTGAACAGGAATAGGGCCATGTCGGGACGCCCCCAGGGGCCGTAGACGGTGAAAAATCTCAGGCCTGTGCTGGGGATGTCGTAGAGATGGGCGTAGGAGTGGGCCATCATCTCGTTGGCTTTCTTGGTGGCCGCGTACAAGGTCAGCGGATGTTCGGTGCTGTCGTGCTCGGAAAACGGCATTTTGGTGTTGGCACCGTAGACGGAGCTGGTCGAGGCGAAAACCAGGTGTTCCACGCCGGTGTGGCGGCAGCCCTCCAGGACGTGGAGGGTGCCGGTGACGTTGGAGCTGACGTAGATGTGCGGGTTTTCGGCGGCGTAGCGGACGCCCGCCTGCGCGGCTAAGTGGACAACTTTTTTTGGTTGGTGTTTGTCGAAGAGGGCTTCGATCAGGTCGCGGTCGGCCAGGTCTCCGGTGATGTGACGGTAGTTGGTGTGGTCCTCGAAGAGTCTTAGGCGGTCTGCCTTTAGTTTGGGGTCGTAGTATTCGTTTAGGTTGTCCAGGCCGATTACGCGTTCTCCGTTGGCTAGGAGCCTTCGGGTTACGTGGGAGCCTATGAAGCCCGCCGATCCGGTTACTAGGATCGGCCTGGAGCGTTCATTCGTTCTTTCGTTCATTCGTTCTTTCGTTCTTTCGTTCCGGCGCGTCTGGTTTGGCGGGCTATCGAGCTATTTGGCCTGCTGTCGGGCAATGTCTTTTCTGAGGTAGTGGCCAAAGGCCGAGATCTTTCGGCTTGTCTTGTCTGCCTGCTCCATCAAATGCTTGAAGGTGGCCTCGTCGATCAATTCCGCGTCCAGAGCGACGTATAGGTGGCTCTGGAGTTCGGTGCAGGAGCCCTTCGCTATCTTGAGGTAGTGCGTGAGTTCAGTGTTGCGGCCTCTGCCGAAGCCTTCTGCGATGTTGGCCATCACTGATACGGCTGCGCGCTGAATTTGGTCGCGAAGGCCAAAGTCTCGGCCCAGGCGGGTCGTTCTGCAGCACCGGTACGTGCCCTTTGCGAGGGCTCTGGCGTCTTGCCAGGCCTCGATGTCCTGGAATCTTTCGATTCGGGTGGGCAATGTGGCTTCGCTTGGTGTTTGGTCCTGGAGCTAACCGGCGCCGGCTTTGGCGGCGTCCGTGTTGAGCGACACTGCGCGTGGTGCTGGCATTGATTCAAGCCCTTGGTCCAGCCGCCGCCTGGGTGTCGGCCAGGAGTTTGTCGAAGTATTCGATGGTGTGGCGTAGGCCGGTTTTGAGGTCGGTTTTGGGTTGCCAGTCCAGGTTTTCCCTGGCCCGGGTGATGTCGGGGCAGCGGCGGACGGGGTCGTCGGCCGGGAGGGGGGCCTGGATCAGTTTGCTCCTGGAGCCGGTCAGGTCGATGACGGTTTCGGCCAGTTCCCGGATGGTGATTTCGCTTGGGTTGCCCAGGTTGATGGGGCCGGTGATGTCGTCCGGGGTGTTCATCAGTTTGATGAAGCCGTCGATGAGGTCGTCGACGTAGCAGAAGGATCTCGTCTGGCTGCCTTCGCCGTAGATGGTGATGTCTTCGCCCTGGAGGGACTGCATGATGAAGTTGGAGACCACGCGGCCGTCGTTGGGGTG
>JAASTB010000141.1 GCA_021767625.1 Wenzhouxiangella sp. | reverse complement strand
TCGACTTCGCGGCACATGTGCGCCAGCGAGGTGAACTCGCCGCATTGTTCGCGCACGGCCACGAGATTCTCCACTGCGCCGCGTCCCACGCCCTTGAGCGCGCCCAGACCGTAGCGGATGGCGCCGTCTTCGACTTCGAAGCGATAGGCAGAACGATTGACGTCGGGCGGGAGGATCTCGAGACCCATCAGCCGGCAGTCTTCGATCAGGTTGGAGATCTTGTCGGTCTTGTCGAGGTCGGCCGAAAGGACTGCGGCCATGAACTCCGCGGGGTAGTGGGCCTTCAGCCAGGCGGTGTGGTAGGCCACCAGCGCGTAGGCGACCGAGTGCGATTTGTTGAAGCCGTAGCGGGCGAAGGTCTCCATCAGGTTGAAGATGGACTGGGCCTGGTCCTCGTCGATGCCCTTGTCGGCGGCGCCGGAGACGAACAGTTCGCGCTGGCGCTCCATCTCCTCGACCTTCTTCTTGCCCATGGCGCGGCGCAGCAGGTCGGCGCCGCCGAGACTGTAGCCGGCCAGCTCCTGGGCGATCTGCATGACCTGTTCCTGGTAGAGGATCACGCCATAGGTCGGCTTGAGAATGGGTTCGGACCTGGGATGCGGGTAGCGCACCGGCGCCTTGCCGTGCTTGCGATCGATGTACTCGTCGACCATGCCGGCATCCAGCGGACCGGGTCGGTAGAGGGCCACCGCGGCGACGATGTCGTCGAAGCTGTCGGGCTTGAGCTTGCGCAGCATCTCCTTCATGCCCGGCGATTCGAGCTGGAAAACTGCGGTGGTGTGGGCGGCCCGCAGGAGCTCGAAGGACTTGCCGTCGTCGAGCGGCACGTCGTCGAGATCGATCGGCGCTTCGCCGGCCTTGCGGCGCGAGTCGTTCACTGCCCTGAGCGCCCAGTCGATGATGGTGAGGTTGCGCAGGCCCAGGAAGTCGAACTTGACCAGCCCGACCTCCTCGACATCATTCTTGTCGAACTGGGTGAGCACCGAATGCCCGTCGGGCTCGGTGTAGAGCGGCGTGTAGTCGGTCAGGGGGCCGGGCGCGATGACCAGGCCGCCGGCGTGCTTGCCGGCATTGCGTGCCAGTCCCTCGAGCGAGCGCGCCAGGTCGAGGATCGAGCGGGTGTCGTCCTCCTTTTCGTAGCGCGCCTTGAGCTCGGGCTCTTCTTCCAGCGCCTTGCCGAGCGTCATGTCGAGCTGGTTCGGAATCAGCTTGGCGATGGAATCGACGAAGCCGTAGTTGTACCCGAGCACGCGGCCGCAGTCGCGCACCACGGCCTTGGCCGCCATGGTGCCGTAAGTGATGATCTGGGAGACCTGGTCGCGTCCGTAGCGCTGTGCCACGTACTCGATGACGCGGTCGCGGCCCTCGACGCAGAAGTCGACGTCGAAGTCGGGCATCGACACGCGCTCAGGGTTGAGAAAGCGCTCGAATAGAAGCTCGTAACGTATTGGATCGACGTCGGTAATGCCCAAGCACCAGGCCACGACCGAGCCCGCGCCGGACCCGCGGCCCGGGCCGACCGGGACACCGTTGTTGCGTGCCCAGGCGATGAAGTCGGCCACAATCAGGAAGTAGCCCGAAAACCCCATCGAGACGATGACCTCCAGCTCGCGCTCGAGCCGCTGGTCGTAGTCGGAGCGTGGCACGCCCTCTGCCAGGCCGTGGCGCTCAAGGCGCTTGTCGAGCCCCTCGGCGGCCTTGCGCCGGACGAAGTCGTCCTCGGTCTCGCCCTCGGGCACGGGAAACGCCGGCAGGAAGTACTCGCCCAGCCGCAGCTCGAGATTGCAGCGGCGGGCCAGGTGAAGGGTATTCTCGAGCGCCACCGGAAGATCGGCGAATCGTTCTGCCATTTCCTCGCCGCTCTTGAGGTATTGCTCGTCGACGTATTCGCGCGGGCGGCGCTTGTCGTCGAGCAGCCGGCTCTGGTGGATGCACACGCGCGCTTCGTGCGCGAAGAAATCGTCGCGCGTCAGGAAGCGGACGTCGTTGCTGGCCACGACCGGCAACTGGCGCTGAACGGCCAGGTCGAGCAGCCCGGACTCGATCACGCGCTCGTCCTCTCGACCCATGCGTTCCAGGGTCAGGTAGAGACGTTCGGGGAAGTGGGCCTCCCAGTCCTCCAGGCGGTTTCGCGCCAGGTTGCGGCGACCGTTGGAAAGCGCCTCGCCGACGTTGGACTGGCGTCCGAGCAGGGCGATCAGCCCGTCGGTGTGGCCGCGAAGCCAGGCCGGGTGAACCCTCGGCTGGCCCCTGAAACGGCCTTCCAGGAAGCTTCGCGAGAGGATGCGGCAAAGGTTGAGATAGCCGCCCCGGTCCTGCACCAGCAGGGTGACGACGCCGAACTGCTCGGCGTCGGCCGGATCCTGGACGCGCACGTCGGCCCCCACGATCGGCTTGATGCCCTTTGCCATCGCCTTGCGGTAGAACTTGACCAGTCCGAACAGGTTGTGCCAGTCGGTCATCGCCACCGCGGGCATGCCCAGCTCCACGGCCCGATCGATCAGCTCGCCGATGCGCACCATCCCGTCCTCGAGCGAATATTCCGTGTGCAGCCGCAAGTGCACGAAGGGGGACTGGGGCGGGGTCTTGGCGACTTCGTCGGGCATGGGGGGATTATAAGCGGGGGAGCCCGGGGGTAGGGTTCAGGGTTCAGGTTTCAGGTTTCAGGTTTCAGGAATTCCGGGTTCCGGGTTCCGGGTTCGGGAATACCTCCAATCGATCGCGGCGTAGCCGCCCCGCATTCCGTAGCAGGCGCCGCCTGAAACCTGAAATCCTGAACCCTGAAACCTTCCTAGATCTTCCGCCCGATTATCCGAACCCCTGCGACCAACGCGATGGCCCCCACGGGCAGGCACAACCACCAGGGCACGCCGAAGCCGGCGGGCAGGGTGCCCAGCACGATGGCGATGATGCCGGCGAACAGGGCGTAGGGGAGCTGGGTGCGGACGTGCTCGATGTGATCGCACTGGCTGGCCATGGACGACAGGATCGTGGTGTCGGAAATCGGCGAGCAGTGGTCGCCCCAGACCGCGCCGCCGAGTACGGCGGCGACCGTGCCGTAGAGAATCGGCATGTGCTCGGCGCCGTCCATTCCACTGGCGGTCATCAGCACCCAGGAAAGCGGCAGCATCAGCGGCAGGAGAATGCCCATCGTGCCCCAGCTCGAGCCGGTGGCGAAAGCGGTGCCGGCAGCGAGCACGAACACAAGGGACGGCAGCAGGCCGGGGTGAAGTCGCTCGCCGAGGAGTTCGGCCAGGAAGCCCGCGGTGCCGAGCTCGCCGGTCATGCCCGACAGGGCCCAGGCCAGAACCAGGATCACGACGGCCAGCAGCATGCTGCGCACTCCGGTGAACCAGGCCGACATGATCTCCGCCATCGAAAGGCTGCGGTGCAGAACCGACATCAGGGCGGCTGCGAGTACCCCCAGCAGCGAGCCCCAAAGAAGCGACTTGTAGGCATCCGCGCTGCCGATGATTTCCTGGAGCGTGTCGCCCTCGCCGCTGGCGAACAGCCCGCCGATCACCGAAACGATCAGCACCGCGACTGGGATGATCGCATTGCGTGCCAGGCAGCGCACGCCTTCGGCCGGCTGCACCTGTTGCATGTCGTCGTCGACGAGTGCGGTGCTGACGGCCTCCGGCGCGACGCGACCTTCGTGCCGAGCGCGGCGCTCGGCCGCGTGCATCGGGCCGAAGTCGCGGCCGGACAGGACGATGGCAAACACCAGCACCAGCGCGAAGAGCGGATAGAAACTGTAGGCGATCGAGTTGAGAAACACGAAATACGCGTTGGCGTCCAGGCCGGCGATGTTCTCGATCGAGCTGCGGATCAGGCCGACTTCGTAGCCGATCCACGTGGTCACGAGGGCCAGGCAGGCGATGGGCGCGGCCGTGGAGTCGACCAGGTAGGCGAGCTTCTCCCGTGAGATCTGCATGCGGTCGGTAACCGGCCGCATGGTGTTGCCGACCACCAGGGTGTTGGCATAGTCGTCGAAGAAGATGGCAAGGCCCATCGCCACGGTGGCGAGGCTGGCTCGCCGGGCTGAATCGGCGAAACCGACGATTCGCTCGACCACTCCGAGGAGACCGCCGTTCTTGGAGATGATCCCGACCAGGCCGCCGACCATCATGGAAAACAGGATCACCGCGGCGTGGTCGCGGTTGGCAAGGGCGTCGACGATATGGACTTCGAAGGTCTCGAGCAGACCGGTCCAGAGCCCGATCAGGGAGAAGTCGTTGAGCGCCCAGGCGCCGATCCAGATGCCCACGAACAGGGCGGGTACGACTTGCCGCAGGAGCAGTGCCAGCGCAATGGCCAGCAGCGGCGGCAGCACCGAAACCCAGCCGTAGTGGCTGGCTTCTTCGGCGGCGAACAGGGCGGGACTGGCAAGCAAGGCTGCGCACAGCGCGATGCCGCGCAGTGCAGGGATTATCTTGTTATTCATTCTGTACCCGACATCGACTCGAGTACATTCTGGCACTTCCGGAAGCGCTTTGCCATGTCCTCGTGTCGGTCGAGCGGCTGCGGGAAACTGGCGTACCAGCGCTTGCGCAGGCTCGCCAGCTCGTCGGCAAGCCCGGGCGACTCGCCGCGTTCGGACATGCGTTGCGCCAGTCGTTCGACCTGGAAATTCATGCGCGCCTGGCGGTCTTCAGCCGGCGAATCGAGCCCGGCGAGAAACTCCATTTCGATGACCACCTGCCGTGCACTCTCGCCGTTGTCTGTCACCTGCCCGGCGAGGGTATCCTCGTCGATGCCTTCGTCGGCAACGGTTCGGGCCGCAGCCAGCAGAGAGGCCATGGCGGGATCGTCGCTTCCGCCATCGGGCTCGGGGATTTCCAGCTCGGGCTTGCTGCCCGCCAGGCGGACCTGCCAGGCGGACTGCACGCTCGCGGCCAGTTCGTCGAGCTGTTCCAGGACCTTTCGGCGTTCTCTCATGCGCCGGTTCCTGAGGCGTTCTTGCAGTGTGTGCTCTGCCTTGTCGAAGCGCTCCGCCAGCTTCACGGGTCGCCGGCCTGCCGATTGCCACTCGGCGCGAAGTGCCTTCATGCGACCGGCGGCCTGATCCAGCTCGGCGTCTTCGCACTTGGCCACTTCCTCGGCCTGCTCGGCCAACTCGCGCAGGGCGGCGACTTCGGCTTCCTGTTCCTCGCGTCGCTGGTCGTGCTCACCGCGCAGCTTCTCGAACAGCGGGTCGATAGGCGCTCGGAATTCCTTCCAGAGTTGCTGGTCGATGCGCCGCCGGCCAGTGCCCGTCTCCTTCCACCGGGCCTGAAGCGCCTTGGCTTTCTCGATCGCCGACTTCAGGTCGGGTTCGTGTTCGAGAGCCTGCGCCTCGCGAATCAGGCGCCGTTTGGCGTTCTCGACGGACTCGAAGGCCGCGTCG
This sequence comes from Wenzhouxiangella sp., assembly GCA_021767625.1. Taxonomy (GTDB): domain Bacteria; phylum Pseudomonadota; class Gammaproteobacteria; order Xanthomonadales; family Wenzhouxiangellaceae; genus Wenzhouxiangella. The sequence continues at coordinate 755 of JAASTB010000141.1, read as the reverse complement.
ATGCGCCGGGAAAGTGAATCCAGCAGCTCGCGCAAGCGTGCGGCCGACTTGCCGCGGGCTTTCGGGGGCAGGTCGTCGAGGCGGCGAATGGCCAGGCGCGCGCTCTTCGAGAACTGCTTGAGTGTCTCGATATCAGCGTCCTGGTCGGCGGCAAGCGCCTGTCCGCGCTTGAGGAATGCTTCCAGCTGTTCCAGGTTTTCCGCCTGGACCTCATGACGCTTTTCGAAGAAGGGCTGGGCCTGTTCGAAGGCGTTCTTGCAGGCCGCCTGGAAGCGGCGCCACTGGCCAGCGGGTGCGGCGTGTTGCCGCTTGTCGCCCGGCAGGACTTCCAGGTTCTCGAGATGCTGCCATTCACGCCGGGCTTCCTTCAGCGCCGCCGAGATGGCGTCCGGGTGCTGGTCGGCGCCGGCCAGTTGCTCCACGCGCTCGATCAATTCGTCGCGGTGCTTGTTGTTAGACCAATGCTCCCAGTTGCGCATCTCGCGCAGGCGGCCTTCCAGACGCCCCAGGCGTCCGGTCGCGTCGCGGGGGCGCTGCCGGGGTTTGAGTCTATCAAGGCGGCCGCGCAGTTCGCGCAATCCCTCCTGGGCCTTCACGATTTCGCCCGACTCTAGGAGTCGTGCCACGGCATCGAGCTCCGCCTGCCAGTCGGTCGAGTCGGACGGCTCACGCGGGGGCGCTGCGGGCTTGCCGGTGTCGCTCGCTTGCTGACGGCGTTTCTGCAGCTCCTTGAGCAGGGGCAGGGCCCGTTCGCG
>JAASTB010000140.1 GCA_021767625.1 Wenzhouxiangella sp. | reverse complement strand
TTTTTCCGAGGAAGAGGTCGCCGAGGGCATCAAGGTATTCCAGGCTGGGGGTTGCGATCAGTGCACCGGCGGCTACAAGGGTCGATCCGGCGTATTCCAGGTAATGCCCATCTCCGAGGAAATGGAACAGATCATTCTGGAGGGCGGCGGCGCCCTGCAGCTGGAGAAGCAGGCTGCGCGGGATGGGGTTGTCGACCTGCGGCGTGCCGCCTTGAACAAGGTGAAGGATGGAAAGATCAGTCTCGCGGAAATGAACCGCGTCACCAAGGATTAGCCCAAACGACCGGGCCTCTGGCGCGCTGAACGCGTCGAATTTCACGAAACGAGGGGGATTGTGGGCGACGACGCTCGGGGGAGCGTCGGGGGCGTCCTTGCATTTGCCGTGGATTCTGCGCAAAATCACGGCATTAGGGAGAACTGTGCAGGTCGGATGACAAGTCCGGCCACTACCAGCAGGATGCAGGAGCGGCACTAGATGGCGACCACCCAGGAGCAAATGGAGACCTTCCTTTGGGAAGGCAAGGACAAGCGCGGCAAGAAGATCAGGGGGGAGAGAATCGGCCGCAACGAGATGATCGTGAAGGCCGAGCTTCGGCAGCAAGGGATCGTGCCGGGCCGAGTTCGAAAGAAGCCCAAACCTCTTTTCGGCGGCAAGGGCAAGCGCATCAAGCCCGGCGATATCGCCGTATTCACCCGTCAGCTGGCGACGATGCTCTACTCGGGCATTCCGCTTGTTCAGGCCTTTGGCATTATCGCCCAGGCGGCCGAAAATCCGCGCCTGAAGAAGCTGATTACCGACATCCGCAACGAAGTCGAGGCCGGTGGAACGCTTGCCGAGGCCCTTGCACAGCATCCCGATTATTTCGACGATCTCTACGTCAACCTGGTCACCGCCGGTGAAAGCGCCGGTGTCCTTGACCAGGTTCTCGACTCGATTGCCAGCTACAAAGAGCGCATCGAGTCCATCAAGGGCAAGATCAAGAAGGCGATGTTCTATCCGGCTGCGGTGGTCGCTGTGGCCATTTCAGTCATGGCGCTCCTTCTGATCGTCGTTATCCCCCAGTTCGAAGAGATCTTTCAGAGTTTTGGCGCGGATCTTCCGGCCTTTACACGCATGGTGATCAACCTTTCGGAGTTCATGCAGTCGAAGGGTTGGATCGTCATCCTTCTGGCGATCGCCGCGATCGTCGGCCTCATTCAGCTCAAAAAGAAAAACAAGAAGTTTGCGCACCTGATGGACCGCCTGTCACTCAAGATTCCGGTCATCGGGGGCGTGCTGGAGAAATCCGCTCTTTCCAGATTCGCCAGCACACTCTCAACGACTTTTGCGGCGGGCGTACCGCTGGTCGACGCGCTCAAGACGGTCGCGGGCGCCACCGGCAACGTCGTATACGAAGACGCGACCAACCGTATTCGAGAAGACGTGGCAACCGGTCACCAGCTGCAGCTTTCCATGCAGCAGACGGGGCTTTTCCCGCCGATGATGATCCAGATGACGGCCATCGGTGAAGAAGCGGGCTCGCTCGACGCCATGCTCGACAAGGTCGCCGGCTTCTATGAAGAAGAAGTGAATAATACGGTCGACGCGCTTTCCAGCCTGCTCGAGCCCCTGATCATTATCTTCATCGGCGTGGTAGTCGGCAGCATGGTCGTCGCCATGTACCTGCCCATCTTCCAGATGGCGGCGGTGATGTAAGAACGGGTTCCCGGGGTTGAATGGGGCCGCTGGGTTGTTCCGGGCATCTGGCCCGGACTGACGAGTAAGGGATATCGCTTTGGAATTCTTTGACGCACTGAACGCGCTGCCTCCGGCGGTCCTCGTGACCGCCGTTTTCGTTTTCGGGTTGCTGGTTGGCAGCTTTTTGAACGTGGTGATTCTGCGGATGCCGGCCCGGCTGTTTCACGACTGGCGCTGCCAGTGCCGTGAATTGCTGGAGATCGAACAGTCCGAGTCCGAACCGCCCGGCCTGGTCGCAACGCGATCGCATTGCCCGCGCTGCGGGGCGACGATTCGTTGGTACGACAACATCCCGGTGGTGAGCTGGCTGGTGTTGGGGCGGCGATGCCGGAGCTGCGGGGAGCCGATTTCCTGGCGCTATCCCCTCGTGGAGTTGGTCACGGCGATTCTCTCGGCGGTGGTCATCCTGCATTTCGGGGCCACGCCGGAGGGCGCGGCGGCGCTGGTTTTCACCTGGGCGCTGATTGCGGCGACCGGCATCGATTTCGATCATCAGCTGCTGCCCGACCAGATCACCCTGCCCCTGCTGTGGCTGGGACTGGGCCTGAATCTTTGGTTGGGTCTGTTCGCGAGCCTGGAAGAGGCCGTGATCGGGGCGATTGCCGGCTATCTGGCGCTATGGTCGGTGTTTCACCTGTTCAAGCTACTGACCGGCAAGGAAGGCATGGGCTTCGGCGACTTCAAGCTGCTCGCGGCCCTGGGGGCCTGGATGGGCTGGCAGGTGCTGCCGGTGGTGATTCTGCTGGCGTCCTTCGTCGGGGCGGTTTCGGGGATCGCGATCATGATCGCCACGCGGCGAGGCAAGGAGGTGCCGATCGCGTTCGGGCCCTACCTGGCCGCCGCCGGGTGGATTGCCTTGATCTGGGGGGACCGGATCGTCGATTTCTGGCTTTACATGTAACGCGCTGGCGTGCGTTGGGGTTCGGGGTTCCGTAAAGAACTAAGGTTTAAGGTAAATGACTACGCCTTCGCCCCGGACTTGATCCGGCGCCTTCGGTTTGAAGGTCCCGGCTCGGGGGCCGGGACGACGGGTTAGACGTTGAAGCGGAAGTGCATCACGTCGCCTTCGTGAACGATGTACTCCTTCCCTTCCAGCCGGAGCTTGCCGGCCGCCTTGGCGCCGGCCTCGCCCTTGCAGGCGATGTAGTCGTCGTAGGCGGTGACTTCGGCGCGGATGAAGCCTTTTTCGAAGTCGGTGTGGATGCGGCCGGCGGCCTGGGGGGCCGATGAGCCCTTCTTGACGGTCCAGGCGCGCACTTCCTTGACGCCGGCGGTGAAGAAAGTGAGCAGGTCCAGCAAGGCGTAGCCGGCGCGGATCAGGCGGTGCAGGCCGGGTTCGTCCTGGCCCAGGTCGGCCAGGAACTCGGCCTGCTCTTCTTCGTCGAGCTCGGCCAGTTCGGCTTCCATGGCCGCGCACAGCACCACCACCTCGGCACCTTCGGTCGCGGCCCGTTCGCGCACGGCGCGAACGTGGGCGTTGTCCTCGGCCGCGCTGTCGTCGACGTTGGCGACGTAGAGCACCGGTTTACGCGTGATGAACTGCCAGGTGCGCAGGGTCTTGCGCTCTTCGTCGTCCATCTCGAAGGTGCGCAGCGGCCTGCCCTCCCCCAGGTGGGCGACGACGCGCTCGAGCAGGCCGGCCTGGCGAATCGCTTCCTTGTCGCCCGACTTGGCCTGGCGGCTGATCTTGTCGAGGGCCTTTTCGGCTACGTCGAGGTCGGCCAGGCACAGCTCGGTGTCGATGGTCTCGATATCGGAGACAGGGTCGACGCGGCCGGCGACGTGGGTGACGTCGTCATCCTCGAAGCAGCGCACGATGTGGGCGATAGCGTCGGTCTCGCGGATATGCGCCAGGAACTTGTTGCCCAGGCCCTCGCCGCGCGAGGCACCCGCCACCAGGCCGGCGATGTCGACGAACTGCATCATCGTCGGAATCACTTTCTCGGGCTTGACGATGGCCGCCAGCTCGTCGAGGCGCGGGTCGGGCACGGGCACCATGCCGACATTGGGCTCGATGGTGCAGAACGGGTAGTTCTCGGCCTGGATGCCGGCCTTGGTCAGGCAGTTGAAGAGGGTCGACTTGCCCACGTTGGGAAGGCCGACGATGCCGCATTTGAAGCCCATTTTCGTGTCTCGCGTTGCTCGATTGGTTGATTTGGATGATGCGTTGCGGCTTCGCCTCCACGCATCCTACGGGCTGCGGCGCCTATGCCTTGGTGTGCAGCCGCTTCATGGCTTCTCCGGGGTTGCCCCTGAGAAGGTCGGGCAAGGCATCCACAGCGCGCTCTACGGCGGCCAGGATGGCTTTTTCGTCGTCGGCGGGGGCGCGGCCCAGCACCCAGGGGGTTACGGCGTCCTTGAAGCCCGGGTGGCCGATGCCGATGCGCACGCGCCAGAAGTTCTGGCTGCCGAGGTGGCTGAAGGTGCTTCGCAGGCCGTTGTGCCCGCCGTGGCCGCCGCCCTGCTTGAGCTTGACGGCGCCCGGCGGTAAGTCGAGATCGTCGTATGCGATCACGATCCGCTCGGGGACGACATCGAAGTAGTCGGCCGCGGCGCGCACCGACTGGCCCGACTCGTTCATGAAGGTGTCGGGCCGCAGGAACACGCAGTCGGCGTCGGCGAACGGCGTCTTGGCCGCTTCGCCGTGCAGCTTGCGATTGGGCTTGAGCCCCAGGGACTGCTTGCGATCCAGGGCATCCAGAAACCAGAACCCGGCGTTGTGCCGGGTTCTTTCGTACTTGCTGCCCGGATTGCCCAGGCCGACGATCAACCAGCGATCGCTCACTCTTTCTTGTCGTCGTCGCCTTCGGAGGCTTCCTCGCCGCCCTCTTCGGCAGCTTCTTCGCCTTCCTCGCCTTCGACCGCTTCGGCTTCTTCTTCCTCGCCGATGGTCTCGACTTCACCGGCTTCGCCCATGGCGGCGTCGGCTTCGGCAGCCATTTCACCCGTGCCCTGGCCGGCGCGGATGTAGATGGCGGTGACGATGGCGTAGTCGTGTTCCTCGCCCTCGTACTCGAGGACCGGCAGGATCACGCCTTCGGGCAGCTTGATGTCGCTGAGCATGACGCTCTCGCCCGGCTCGAGCTTGGACAGGTCCACCTCGAGGTACTCGGGCAGGTTCTGCGGCAGCGCTTCGACTTCCACATCCATGTACTGGTGCGAAATGACGACGCCGCCCTTCTTGCCCGCCGGCGACTCTTCCTCGTTGGTGAAGTGCAGCGGGATGTGCATGCGGATCTCGTGATCCTCGGACACGCGCAGGAAGTCGGCGTGGGTCAGCAGCGGCTTGAAGGGATGGCGCTGCAGGTCACGCAGAACGACCTTCTGCTTCTTCTTGCCGACGTTGAGCTCGAGGATCGAGGAGTGGAACGCCTCTTCGTCGGCTTCGTGCAGCAGGAAGTCGTGATCGATGGTGATGGAGGCAGGCTCACGGTCACCGCCGTAGACCACGGCGGGGATCCGACCCGCACGGCGCAGGCGGCGGCTCGCACCTTTCCCCACGTCCGTACGCATTTCTGCCGGAATCTTGTACTGTTTCGACATGACGTTTCGTCTCTTTTCAATGGGTTGAAGAACCGGAGCCCGCGACCAGGCGCCCGGAGCAAGCCCGCCATTGTATCCGGTTTCCAACCGCCAGAAAAGACCACGCCCAGCCTCGGCACGGATCCGGTTGCGGGGCGGCTGCGCCGCGCGAGATCAGGTGGTCTACTGCTGCTCTGGAAATGCCTCACGCAGAGGCGCAGAGGGGCGGAGTTCGCAGAGAAAACCAACAACAAATAGGACGCGCCGACAGCGGCCGCCCTACGAGAGTCAGCGCTCGTCAATCACTTCTCGCTTTACCTCTGCGAACTCTGCCCCTCTGCGCCTTTGCGTGAGACTGTTCTAGAACCCCTCAGATCCACCAAACTTCGCGCGGCGCAGCCGCCCCCCCCCCGGCTCCTCAGGGTTCGACCCACTCCCCGACCTCGGCCCAGCGCTGCAGCGCGGCCAGCCAGGGGTCGATGTCGAGGCCCTCGGCGGCGAGCCAGTCGTCGTTGAAGTAGGTGTCGGCGTAGCGTTCGCCGCCGTCGCACAGGAGGGTGACGACGCTGCCCCGCTCGTCGCGCCGGCGCATTTCGGTGAGCAGGCGCACCACGCCGATCAGGGCGGTGCCGGTGGAGCCGCCGCAGCGGCGGCCGAGCCAGTCTTCGAGGAAGCGGATGGCGGCCATGGAGGCCGCATCCGGAACACGCTCCATGCGATCGACGACCGAGGGCAGGAAGCTGGGCTCGACGCGCGGACGGCCGATGCCTTCGATGCGCGAGGCCCGATCAATGGTCAGGCCGCAGTCGCGGGTCTCGTAGTAGTCGGCGAACACGGAGTTTTCCGGGTCGACCACGCACAGTTCGGTCGGGCAGCCGGCGAAGCAGCGGTAGCGCATGTAGCGGCCGATGGTGGCCGCCGTGCCGCCGGTGCCGGCCGA
>JAASTB010000139.1 GCA_021767625.1 Wenzhouxiangella sp. | reverse complement strand
TCGCGCGACCAGCGCGCCGCCTGGATCACCTCCAGCGGATAGGTCGCGGCGATCAGCACGTGCGAAAGCACGCTGTCGGGATACAGCGCGACCGGCGCCAGCATCGAGTCCAGCTCGGCCTGGCTGAAATAGTCGTCGTCGGCCTGCACCTGCCCGGTGGCACCACAGCCAACCGTCAGCAGAAGGGCGAGAACCAGCGTCGTGAGCGTTTTCATGTCATTTCCTCCTTGCGGCATTCCGCGCCGCGTGGAGCCTTTGTACCCCGACCTGCCTGAAGTCAGGCTGAACGAGCCGCTGCGCGGCTCGGGGGTTCGGGGTTCCGGGTTCGGGGTTCCGGAGGTTCGCGGCAGCGTCGGGGAATGGCGGGGCGGCTGCGCCGCGATGGATCGAGGTTTCAGGTTTCAGGAAAAGCGCGATGACTCGTCGCCCCGGGCTTGACCCGGGGCCTTCCATCCGATGGCGCCTTCGGATGGGAGGTCCCGGCTTTCCGCTTCGCTACAGCCGGGACGACGCCTCGGTTTGGCAGGAGGGCGGCACGGCACAACGCGGCGGGCCGCCCCGCATCACGCCATGCGCCGCCGGAACCCCGAACCCGGAACCCCGAACACCCCGCCCCCAAAGCTCTCGCGGCAAAGCCGCCCACCACCGACCGGCGGATGCCGCCTGAAACCTGAAACCTGAAACCTGAAACCAAATGTCACATTCCCCCACCGCTTTCCGACTACCTCGTTAACCGCCCAACATCCGAAAAAAACCGAACATGACAACAAGAACCTCGCTTCGCGCCCTCGCGCTTTGCCTTGCCCTGCTTGCCGCGCCGGCCTGGTCGGCGACCTTCTGGGTCGGTTCATCGACCGCCTGCACGGGCTCCAACGTGCACTCCAACCTGGCATCGGCCCTGCTGTCGGCCGCCTTCAACGGCACCCAGTCCGACGAGATCCGATTGACCAACACGGTTTCCTACACCGGCGCCAACGGCGACGTCACGCTCACCGACTGGTCGCCCTCGTCCACCGGCAGCCTGACCCTGGCCGGCGGCTACCCGGACTGTTTCACCAGCCCTTCGGGCCGAACGATCTTCGGCAATACCTCCGGTACAGCCGTTACGGTGGAGACCAGCTCGCAGTCGCAATCCAACGTCACCCTGCGGCGCCTCGACATCCGCGGCGCCGATACCGGCCTTTCGGCCACCGGCGGCGCCTCGGTCGTCCTCGACGACACGCGAATCGGCGGCCACACCGACCGCGGCGTCTACGTCGCCGGCGGTGCCTACGTGGATATCCAGGCCGATTCCATCGTCGAGGACAACGGCGACCGCTGGGCAACCGGCAACAGCTGGGGCGGCGGGGTGTACTGCAACGGCACGGGCTCGGAGGTGACCCTGCGCGGCCAGCTTCACCGCAACTCGGCCAACTTCGGCGGCAACGCCTACCTGTCCAACGGCTGTTTCATGATGGCCATGGGCGGTTCGACGATCAGCTCCGAAGGCATCGCCAGCCCGGGTGCCGACGACGGCGGCGGGGTCTACATCGACGGCGGCGGCGAGTTCTACGCCAACGGCGGCAGCCAGCGCGTGACCCTGACCGGCAACTTCGCCAACAACGGCGCCGGCATCTACGTCAAGGGAACGGGACGGGCCACGCTCGTCAACACCTACCTGCAGAACAACGCGGCGTACGTTGGGGCGGCGATCTACGCCATCGACGGCGGCACCGGCGGCAGCCCGCAGCTCACCATGGATCGCGCCACGAGCTGCCCCTTCCTGATCAGCTGCTCGGAAATGGAAGGCAACCGCACGGAATCCAGCGTCGTCTACGTCGACAATTCCTTCGTGCGCTTCAACAGCACCCTGATCGAGACGACCTGGACCTGGACCATCATCCCGGACTTCCAGTCCATCTTCCACGGCACCAACGGCGCGCTGATTCGCCTCGGCCACGTCGGCATGTACAACAACAACGCCACGGACGCGGTGATCTGGAACGAGGGTGCGCAGTTCGAGATCCTGCATGCCACGATCGCTCGCAACCAGACCTATGTCGACGGCGGCACGCCGCAGCCCTCGCGCGCCCTGCTCTCCCAGGGCAGCGGCAGCGCCAACTACCTGCACAACTCGATCATCGCCGACTCCACCGGCATCGACCTGCAGGGCGGATCGATCCAGTCGGCCTGCAATCTCGTCGACAGCGCCCCCGGCGACCTGCCTTCGGGGACCTACTACATCGACACGCCGCAGTTCATCAATATCGCCGGCGGCGACGCCCGACAGACCTCCGCCTCCCCCGGCGTCGACATGTGCCTGTCCAATCCCCTGTTCTGGTCGTCCGACCGCGACATCGAAAGACAGACCACCGGCGTCAACAACGCCGTCAACGACCAGGGCTCCCCGGGCGAGTCCGGCGGCTATTTCGACGCCGGCTTCGACGAGAACCACCTCGACGTGGGCGACGACTACTTCACCCTGACAGCCGCGAAGAGCGGCGACGGCACCGGGTCGATCATCAGCGTCCCGCTGGGCATCGCCTGCGGTAGCGACTGCGAGGAAGACTTCTTCAACGGCACCCTCGTCGAGCTCTACGCCAATGGCAGCGGCGGCAGCATCTTCGACGGCTGGCTCGGCTGCCCACTGCCCAGCGGCAACGTCTGCTACATCGCCGTCACCGAAGACGCCACCGTCACCGCCACCTTCACCAACGCCGGCGACGAAATCTTCTCGGATCGATTTGAGACCGCGCCGTGAAAGGCGCGGTCGGTTCCAGGTTGAATCGGCGCGTTGGAGTGTTGGAGGCCGGTTTTTCCGGGGGCGCTACGGGGGCGCTGAAACGTAGTTAGGGGTTCGGGGTTCCGGGTTCGGGGTTCCGGAAAAACCCAATCCGTCGTCCCGGCCCCCGAGCCGGGACCTCCCCACCGAAGGCGCCAACCGATAAAAGGCCCCGGCTCAAGGCCGGGGCGACGAATTCAAATGTTTTCCTGAAACCTTAACCCCAAATCCCATCGCGGCGCAGCCGCCCCGCAATTCCCCGACGCGCCGCCCGAACCCGGAACCCGGAACCCCGAACCCCTTTCCACCCAACCCACCTTCAGCCCCCAACCCTTGGATGAACCGCCTGAACCCTGAAACCTGAAACCTGAACCCTATTTCTCAAGGCTGCAACTCATCCTGCCGAATCTCCTCCCGCCAAACCTCGTTGCCGTCACTGTCATGCAAGGTCAACGTCAAAACGCGTTCGTTGCGCGGGCCGGTGACTTCGATCATTCCGAAGTTGCGCTCCGTATAAAGGCTGCCTTCCACGTCGTACTGCATGGCCTCGTCGCGCGGGTCGTGCGCGCCGGCGGTCAGGGGTGAGACGGTCCATTCGTAGAGCGGGTAGTTGCGGTAGCGGTCCATCTTGAGCAGCACCGAGTGGTGCCGGTCGCCGGACAGGAAGATCACGCCCGGAATGCGCTCGGCCTCGATGCGGTCGAGGATCTCGCGGCGCTCGCCCGGGGCGAGATTGATGTAGGTCTCGCTGTTTTCGGCCGAGTTCAGGAACTGCCCGCCCATGGCCACGAACTTGAAGCTGGCATTGCTCGACTTGAGCGCATCGATCAGCCAGTCGACCTGTTCCTCGCCCAGGATCGTGCGCTCGCCGGTCACGCGGTAGTTGGCCGAACGGAAGTAGCGGTTGTCGAGCAGGAAGAAACCCACGTCGTGCCACTCGAAGTAGTTGGTCACCCCGCCGGTGCCGGCCGCCGAGAAATCCGGGTTCGGCCAGAAAGCATCGAACACTTCCAGCGCCGTCTCGCGCATCGCGTAGCCGCGATCGGAATTGTTCGGGCCGTAATCGTGGTCGTCCCAGGTGGCGTAGTGGTGCGTGCCGGTGACCAGCTTCGAGAGCGCCTTGTGGCCGCGGGTGTGACTGAAGCGTGCGTACATGCCCGACTCCGAGTTCCAGTCGGCCTCGCGGTAGTAGACGTTGTCGCCCAGCCAGAGCATGAAGGCGGGCTCGGCCTCGGCGATGGCGTCGAAGATGCGGTAGTCGCCGCCGTAGGGCGTGCCGGGGCGGTCGTATTCCGGCTGGTTGATGTAGGCACAGGAACCCATCGCGAAGCGGAAATCCGGCGGATCCTCGCGCCACTGCCACAAGGGCTGGGTCACGAAACGTTGCTCGTGCTCGGCCGGCTGCACGGCTTCGTCGAGCAGCACCTCGTAGGCATACGTCAGGCCCGGCTCCAGCCCGGTCGCCAGCAAGGTCGCGGTGTTGGCCTTACTCGAGTCGATCGCCACCGGCTCGCTGAACGACCACTCGTCGTCCTCGTCGGCCCGATACCGAATCCGCGCCACCGCCGGCTCGTCGGTCTGCACCCAGACCTTCACCTGGCGCATCGTCGAATGCCCCGGCATCGGCCCGGCCACGATCTCGGCGGCCATCGCCGACACCGACAAGCCAAGCAGCAAGACAGCAAAAACCACACGCATGGCAAATCCCTTATTCAAATCCTGCGCAGACTATACCGATTCCACGCCACGACGGCATGACATCGGCGCTCATTTCAGTGCTCTGGAAGTGAGGTCTCACGCAGAGCCGCGGAGGAGCAGAGGCCGCAGAGGAAAAGCAAAATCAAGAACCTTGTAACCACGGTAATCACGGAATACACGGAAAAAGAAACGGAATTGAATCTGACTGTTCCTTCGGCTGTCCGTGTACTTCCGAGTCTTCCGTGGTTTCTCGGTTCTTCTTTCTCTGCGGCCTCTGGCCCTCTGCGGCTCAGCGTGGAAACCCACTTCCAGAGCCCCTAAGACACCCCCACTCGCTGATCCGACGCCACCGGCCCGTTGAGACCGAAGGTCTCCATTACCCGGTCCATGGCACCCTCGCCGTCGACGGCGCGTCGGGCCTGGACCAGCCATTGCCATACCGCACCGCGGTCGCTGGGCAGGGCGTCGCGCGGAATGCCGCCCGGCGGGGGCTGCGGCTGCCAGCGACCGTCCAGCGACAGGATCCAGTCGATCCGCCGGGTCGGAATCCAGAGCCGACGGCCGTCGTCCCCGAGAAGCGTCAACGCACGCCCCTCGCGCACGAGCTTTGAAAACCACGGCGTCCAGCCGCCGGCCGGCACGGGACGAACCATGCCCAGGCCGGATTCGCCCTCGCGCTGGGTCAGGAAGCCCGCCTGTTCCAGCAGGCGCTCCAGCGCCGTCGTGGACGGCTGCAGCGGCCTGAGATCGCCGGCCGAGACGGGCGGTGCGGCGCTGGCCGGTCCGCGCGCGGGCCTGTTCGCCGAGGCCGGGCGACGCTCCGGCTTGATCCGCGCGACCGAGCGCGGCCGCGAGGAGCCCGCCGGCCGCTGCGCCGGGCGCTCGAAGTTGCGCGTACGGCGCTCCTCGGCATCGTCCTCGTCCAGGTAGCTGTAGCGCGGCGCGTGGATCAGCGCCTCGGCCAGCGGCGAGGGTTGATCGGTCTCGACGGCGTGGACCTCGACCTCACCGGACTCGAGCCGCGCCAGCAATCGCTTCAGGCCTTCCAGGTCCATGTAGTCGTCCAGGCAGTCCGACAGCGCCTGCTGCACCAGCGGATGATCGGGCACCTCGCGCGCGCCGCTGAGATTCTCCAGGCAGGCCAGCTGGTCCGGAAACACGCAGGCGATCAGGTTTTCGGCCTGGCTGCGCTGGCGCTGCGAAGGCAGCGGCCCGTCCAGGCCGTTCTTGAGCAGCACCAGGGCGTTGTTGGCGCACCAGCGGAAACGCGTGACGAACAGCGGCGTGTCGAGCATCGCCTGGGTCAGCACGTCGGCGACGTTGTTCGACTTCACGAAGCGCGCCACGGCAGACAACTCGAACTGGCTGGTCACGCCCAGCGAGATCAGCACCCCGTCGTCGGTGGCCGCCGCCTGCAGCTCGAAGTTGAACTGGCGGCAGAAGCGCTTGCGCAGCGCCAGGCCCCAGGCGCGGTTGATGCGCGCTCCGGCAAACGTGTGCAGCACGATGTGGCGGTCGCCGCCGGGGTCGGAGAACTGCTCGATCACCAGGCGGTTCGGACCCGGCAAGGCCCCGAGCCGCTGGCGTGATTCGGCCAGCAGCCGCGCGGCCTGGGGATCGAGACCGTTGTGCGACGCGCCGGAGACGACCTTCAGCATCGCCCCGGCCATCTCCGCCGTGCGCCCCGGCCCTTCGCCGAACCAGAACGGCAGCTCGCCCGCCTCTTCCTCGGCCGGCTCGACGCGCACCAGGCCGGTGAGCACGCGCAGGATG